>NZ_JBCOAB010000009.1:0-97696 GCF_040227035.1 Clostridium sp. RTP31139st1_H3_RTP31139_211217 | reverse complement strand
GGTAAACATTTATTAGAATTTCAAAAGATGGATTTAATAAGCTCTATTTATAAAAAGTAGTGAACAATTCAAAAATAGTGAGAAGAAATGGGGAAAGTAAATGAAATTAGAATTTAAGGTTTATTCAGTAAATGAAGAATCTATATATTACAAAAGTTTGATAAAAGCACATGAGAGGACAAGGAAAGCATTTAAAGCACCAATACACTTTTTAAATGAATTTATAGTAGTAGGAGAAGATGATGAAAATTACAGAGTACATCAATTAGATGAAACTGGGTTATCAGTATTTGGAGGATGTGAGTTAGATTTAACAGCTCTATCTATTCCGAAGAGTGATTTTAAGTGGGATAGAACAACATACGTAGAATTAGATATACCTAAGATTTGTTTAACAATAGATATTATAGATAAAATTAAGGAATTAAATAGTTAACAAATAATTCAAAAACACTCTTTGTTAAGGTTGGAGGTAAAAAATGAATTTTGTAAAAACAGGATATAAACCATCAAAGATTCAAGCACAAAGAAATAGGATTGTAACTATTTCAACAAAGTTAGAATTAAGTTGGATATTTGATGATGAAGTGAATGAATACTTAGAACAAGGATGGAAACTAGATAGAATCGAAACAGTTAAGAAAGATAATGATATTTTATTAATTGGATTCTTAAAAAGGTATTAAGCTAAATTCAAAAACATGAGGGAATTAAGGAGTGATTTTATGGAAAGGGCATTTCTAGTAACGAAAGATAGTAATTATTATAAAGACATGCAAAAGTATGTAGGTATGGTTCAAAAACAAAAACAACAGGTAGCAGATTTTGAAAAGAGCGTAGACATAGAAGCTAATGAATATGCAGTTACTGGTGACGGAGGATGTAATTGTCCATTTGATGAGTTCGATAAGAGTGAAATAAGATTTTATATAGTTCCCACAAAAAAGGATAAAACAAAATTCCAAAAGCAATTATTAAAACCTATGTTAAATGGATTAAGTCAATTTAGAAGGAATGGCAAAATATCAAGAGAGTTTCAGCAATATTGTGTAGACAATAAAGTTATCATAAATATATTGCAACCAGATCTAAGAGATTATTTAAAATCAATAGACTGGGCTGGTTATACAAGACAAATGATAGAATGTGATGAAGGTTATTATTTAAAAGTAACAAGCGAGTTATTAAAAGAATATGACAATCCAAAAGGGTTCATTCCTATACCGATGAGTGAGTTTTATAAAAAATTAGAGGAAAAGAATAATAAATAGTTACTTTTGGATATAGCTTAGTGTCAGATTAAGAAGAAAAAAAGAGAGTAATTACAGGCAATGATAGAGAGAGTTAAGACGAGAAAACAACAATTAGAAGAAAGAATTAAAAGATTAGAAAGCTATGTTTATGAAGATGATAATACACCACAGCTTAAGAAAATATATGAAGATCAAATACAATTTTTAAGAGAAGAGTTGAAGGAACTAAAAAATAAAAATTAATCGAAGATAAAATACTCGTAAATGATAATAAAACTAGAAGGAGGGAATATGAGTAAATTACTAAATGTTGGCTATTTTAATAGTATAAATAAGGATAGAGTTGTATCAGTGGCAGATTATGAAAGTGCTCCTATAAAGAAACTTGTTAAGAATGCTAGAGATATGGGAATGTTAGTTGATTTAACACAAGGCAAAAAGACAAGGGCCGTTATAGTTATGGATAGTAGCCATATAGTTTTAACATCAAAAAGTGCGGAATCACTTGCTAAAAATGAATAAAAATAAAAGAAAATATAGTAAAAAGTATATGTTTTTTAAAAAAAGCGGGGGTAAATTCCTCTCGCTTTTTTTATATTTATGATATTATGAATATAAATTAAATCGGAAATAACAAGAAGTTCATAGGGATATTACTTATTAAAATTAAAAAATGTCCACTTTGAATGGGTTGGGGTAAACTATATCATTTTTTAGGAGGAATGGGTTTGAATAAAGAATTAGTAAAGCAATTATATTGCAATGGATTAAATGCAAGAGAGATTGCAGAACAGTTAAATGTAAATAAATCAGCAGTAAATAAATGCATACAAAGAAATTTCAAAGATTTTAAATCTATTCACTTAAAAAATAGAAAGCATCTAAAGTTTTATGAAAATGAAGTAAGAAAAATAACAAAACATGAAAGTAAGCAGTATATGAGTGATAAGACTTTTATATTAAAGAATAGATCATTATATGAAACTAAAAAAGATGGAGATATAGTGTTAAAAAAGAATATAGATTGTGCAATTCCTTGGGATGTACCAAGAAGATTGATAAATGAGTTTAAGAGTTGTTAGAAATAACAGCTCTTTTATTATGTTTAAAATGGAGGGATAGTAATGGAGATTGGAATAATTATAAAAGAAAGTTGTCCAGAGCGTTATGAAAGGTTAAGAAAAATTAGAGGTGAAAATAAAAAAGAAAATCTGACAGAGAAAGATATTAAGGAATTAATGCATCATTCATCATACAGGAGAAGTAGACGAGGGGCTATTAAGCAGGTGAGGTAATGGTGGAAGAAAAAATAAGAGAATGGGAGAAAGGTTCTGCAAATCCTATTCCAGATTCTAAATATGAAAGATATAAAGAAAAGCTGGTTGAATTAAGTAAAGAATATCCAGAAAGAAATTTAATGTTATTTTTACTTGCTAGGGCAACAGGATATAGAATGCAAGACATAATAACATTAACAGTTGGAGAAATAAAAGATGCATTAGATAAAGGGTACTTTGAAATCCAGGAACAAAAGCAATATAAACAATGGCAAAGTGAAGTTGTTAAGAATCCTAATAGGAGAAAACCAAAGAAAAGAGTTGCAGAAATTGGACCATCACTAGAAAAGCATTTAAAGCAATATCTTAAAGGAAAGAAAAGGTCAGAGTTTGCATTTCCTAGTAGAAAAGGGAGAGGAAATGAAGCTTTAACACAAAAATCTTTTAGTGATAAATTAAAAGAAGTTGGAGAAGCTATTGGATTAGAGCATATAACAGGACATAGTCCAAGAAAAACATATGCTACTAAAATCTATACTGAAACTAATGGTAATTTAGAAGCAGTAAGAATAGCACTTGGACATAAGAGTATAGAGGAAACTAAAAGATATTTAGGATTAAAAGAACAAATGGCAAAAGATGCTGCAAGAATAGCTGATACAGGAATATAAGATTAAATTACTGTTTAGAGGTTAAATCAGTAAAAAAAGAAATGGTACTTGTTTAAGTGATAAATAAAAAATTATTACTAATATATGTACTTAAAAAATGGTATGCGTAATCGTCACCTATATTACTGATTGAATAAAAAAATAGAAAAGTAGTTTAAAGTTAGTATTTTCAATGGGTACAGGCTATTTTTATTTTGAATTTTAAAAATGAAAATTTAAAGCTTAAAAAAATAAAAAGCCATGAAAAATGAAATGGCCACAAAAAGGAGGTGAAAAAGTGGGAAGAAAGTCAGTTGATGAAATTATTGAAAGTAACCTAACACAAGTAATATCAATGCTTAAGGACGGTTGCAAGGATAAAGAAATCATTGAGTTTTTAGGGATATCAAGAAGTGCATGGAAGGCCAAAAAAAATAATAATTCAAAACTTAAGCAGGCAATAGATGAAGTTAAAGAAGCTAGAAATGAGCAAGTAGAAGATGCTTTATTTAAATGTTGTACAGGCTATCATTACTATGAAGAAGTAGCAACTAAAGTAAAAGAAGAGTATGAAGGTGAGAATGGAGCAGTACTTGTTAAAGAGGATGTAAAGATTTCTAAAGTTAAGAAGTTTGCTAGACCAGATGTTAATGCTCAAAAGTATTGGTTAAATAATAGAAAGAAAGCATCATGGAAAGATGATCCTAACAAAGTAGAGAATGATAAGAAAGTATTGAAGCTTAAGGAAAAAGAAATAGCATCAAAAAGTATAGATATATAAATAAAGGAATAGTAGTTATGGCTAGATTAAAGAGTTGTTGTTATTGTGGAAGAGTTCATTCTACTAATATAGTTTGTTCGAAGAAGCCAATAAAAAAAGTGTTTAAAAAGATAACTGAAAAGGATAAGTTTAGAAGCACAAAGGCATGGCAGATAAAGAGAGAAGATATAAAACGTAGAGATAGATATATGTGTCAGATATGCATTAGAGATTTATATAATACCCAAAGGAAAATAAACTCTAGGAATCTATCAGTACATCATATAGTACCATTAGAGGAAGATTATGATTTAAGAGAAGAAGATAATAATTTAATAACTTTATGTGAGTATCATCATCATTTAGCTGAAAAAAACAGTATAAAAAGAGATGAATTAATAGCAATAGTGAAAGAACAGATGAAAAAATTCTACTAACCCCCCGGGGCTAAAAAATGGGTTTTGGAGCGTTTCTGTACACCTACTATGCCTTATACGAAGAAAAAAAATCTGTAAAATGAAATATTTTTCGTGAGATAAAATATATTTTAATTTTTGGGAGGTGTTGAGTTTGGCAAGACCATGTAAATCGGCTAAAGTTTTAACTGAATGTTCTCAAACAAAAGAAGAGATTAATACTAGAATAGAAAAAGAAGAATTAATAAGAGGTAAAGCTGATAAGTTAGTTCCAAGCATGGATTTAACAGAAACTCAACTTTATCTCTTTAATTTTATAGTAGATGAATTAAAAGCAAGTGAAATTCTAAGTAATTTAGATACATTTTTACTTACTAAAGCAGCAATTGCAATTGATAGATTACATTTCATTGAAGGATTAGTAAATAAAAATCAGAAGTTACTATTTAATAAAGATATAATGTCTAAAAAAGATAGTTACGATAAAGATTTCTATAGATGTTGTAATGAGTTATGTTTATCACCACAATCTAGAGCAAAGATAGCTAATATAAATATAAATACTAAAAATGCTGAAGAAGATGCAGTTGTTAAAGCTCTTAGAGGGGAATAATGATTTTACTTGATAGAGCTATTAGATATGCAGAAAGAGTTGTTGCTGGTAAAGAGATAACAACCAAAGAAGTTATAATTCAATGTAAATGGTTCTTAATCGATTTAAAAAAGCAAAATAATGATGATTTTAAATTTTATTTTGATGAAGATAAGCTTAAGATAATAAATAATCTATTAAAATTATTTAATTTTGCGACTGGATTTGTTGCAGGAAAACAAGTATTAGAAAATTTAGCAGACTTTCAATGCTTCTTTTTAGCTAATATTTTTGGATGGAGATTTAAAGATAAGCCAGAAAAGTTTAGATATAACGATATAACTTTATATATTGCAAGAAAAAATGCTAAAACTGCATTGGTAGGGATAGCTTTTTTATTGTTAATGCTTACAGAACAAGATTATTCAGAATTTTATAGTATATGTTTAAACAGAGAACTTGCAGCAGAAATAAGAAAAGCTATGGTTCAAATATTAGAGGCTAGTCCATTAATAGCAAAACACTTTACATGGTCAGAAACAGAAATTGGCCCTGTTAAGTGTAAAATTACTAAAAGTTTTTTTAAGCCTAGAACTGCCGAGAGTGGTAAAAACAACTCAATTAGACCATCAGCATTTGTAAGTGATGAACATGGTAACTTTAAAGATAATAGTAATTTTACAGCTATGAAATCAGGTCAAAAAAATGTAATTAATCCTTTGTTATTTAGAACAACTACTGCTTATGCAATTGATAATTCAATAATGCAAGATGATTTGGAATATATGAAAAAAGTTTTTAATGGATTAGTTAAGAATGAAAGACAATTTGCATTATTATATTATGCTGAAGAAGAACATCTATGGGATGATATTGGAATGTATCAAGCTAATCCTTTAAGAATAGAGGAGAATTATGAAACAATTAGAGAAGATAGAGATAGAGCATTAGAACAACAGAGTTTAGTGGAAGAATATCTAACTAAGAGCATGAATTATTTTATGCCAGCTAATAGTGGAGAAGCTTTTATAACTATTGATGAATTAAAACCATGTAAAATTAATAAATTTAATTGGAAAGGTAGAGAAGTCTATATAGGGGTTGACTTAGCTGAAACAGATGATAATACAGCAGTATCAATGTTAACTTATGATGAAGATACTAAGAAAATAATTGCTAAAAGTTGGGCATTTGTTCCTAAGGAAAGAGTTGAAATGAAATCTAAGAAAGAACAAGTTGATTATAAGGAGCAGATTAGACAGAAGAATTGTTATGCATGTGGTGATGATGTTATAGACTATGAGTTTGTTGAGGATTTTATATTAAATATTGAAGAAGAATATAAAGTTGAAATTGTAAAGCTTGGCTATGATAGAAGAAATGCATTATCATCAGCTCAAAAACTTGAATCAAAAGGCAATATTGAGTGTGTTGAAGTAGTACAGCATAGTAGAATACTTCATGCTCCAATTAAATTATTAAAAGAAAGTATATTAAGCAAGTCCTTTAATTATTTAGATAATAAATTATTGGAGATTAACTTTGAAAATGCAAGAGAAACAAAAGATACGAATCTTAATAAATATCTAAATAAGAAAAAGAGCAAAGGGAAAATAGACTTAGTTATGAGTATTATTGATGCATTATATTTATTGCAGGAAGATATAATGTTAGATTCAGAAATGGATTGTACTATTCAAGTTATCTAGAGAGGAGGTGATTAAATGGCGTGGTGGAGAAAGAAAAAAGAAGTAAGAACTGAAGAAACAACATTAGAGGATTTATTATTACAAGCTAAACTAGGAGAAGATAGAGTAACTAAAGAAATGGCGTTAAATATACCTACACTTGCAGGATGTTTAGAGTTAGTTAGCAATACTATAGCAACTTTGCCAATTCAACTTTTTAAAGAAGAAAATGGGAAAGTAACTCAAGTTTTAGATGATAACAGAGTTAAGTTATTAAATGATGATACTAGAGATACTTTAGATGGTTTTCAATTTAAAAAGGCTCTAGTTGATGATTATTTATTAATGGGTAATGGATATGCTTATATAAACAAGAATAGGGGTAAAATTGAGAGCCTACATTATGTGAAAGAAAGTGATGTATCTATTAATAAGAATGTAGATCCGATATTTAAAAGTTATGATATTTTAGTAGGCGGAGAAACTTATTATCCACATAACTTTATAAAAATACTTAGAAATACTAAAGATGGAGCTACTGGTACTGGAATAATTGAAAGTAGTAATAAATTATTGACTGCAACTTATAATTCCCTAGTATATGAAAATATATTAGCTAAAACTGGAGGGAATAAAAAAGGATTTATAAAATCAGAAAGTTCTAAGCTAACTGATGATGCTATTAGAGAATTGAAAGACCAGTGGGGCAAGATGTATTCAGGGAATAGTGAAAATTGTATTGTACTAAATAAAGGGTTATCATTCCAGGAGAGTGGAAGTACTAGTACAGAAATGCAATTAAATGAAAATAAGAAAGCTAATGGTATTGAAATATGTAAAATATTAAATGTGCCACCTTCAATGATTGAGGGAGATGGAAAAGCTAATGAAAGTGATTATGAAAAGTTTGTAAAGATGGCTATACTTCCAATTTTAAGAGCAATATTATCATCATTAAACAGAGACTTACTTCTAGAGAAAGAGAAGAAGTCTTTTTATTTTGCATTTGATATTAAGGAACTACTTAAAGGTGATATTGAAAAGAGATTTAAGGCTTACGAAATAGGTATTAAAAATGGTTTTCTAAGTATTAATGAAGTTAGATATGAAGAAGATAGAGAGCCTATTAAAGCATTTGAGGATATTATCAAGCTTGGATTACAAGATGTATTATTTAATACAAAAGATAATACAATTTATACTCCTAATACTGATAAAACAAGTAAAATAACAGACTTGAAAGGGGGTGAAAAAGATGAGGATAGAAGTAAGGAATGATAGGGTTCTTTTAGATGGATATGTAAATGCAACGGGTAAAGATAGTAGATTTATTCCAAGTATTAAGGGGAAGTTTAAAGAACAGATAGTACCAGAAGCTTTTACGAGATCATTAGAAAAGAATGATAATGTTGATTTATTACTTAACCATGATAAAAATAGAAAGCTAGGTTCAACTAAAGAAGGGAACTTAGAGTTATTTGAAGATGGAATAGGCTTAAGAGCAATATGTACTGTAACTGATGCAGATGTAATTGAAAAAGCTAAAAATGGTCAATTAAGAGGATGGTCTTTTGGTTTTTATTCTGAAAAGGATAAATGGGAAGATACAACAGAGGGATTTCAACGTAGATATGTAGAAGAATTAGATTTATTTGAAGTATCTATAGTTGATAATACAATGACACCAGCTTATGTTGGGACAAGTATTGAAATGAGAGCAGAAGAGGAGATAATTACTGAAACTAGAAGTAATGATTCTAAAACTGTTCTAGTTGATAAAACTCAAAAGAAAAAAGAAAAAGAAAATAGAACTGAAGAGTTCGATAATTCACTTTATAAAAATCAAATAGAAATATTAAAATTAAAGTCATATAAATAAGGAGGACATAATAATGTCAAAAATAGCAAGAAAACATAGAAAACCAGAATTTAGAGCTTTACCAACAGATGTAAAGGGATTAGAAGAAAAGAGAGCAGCATTAATTGAAGAAATGGGAGATATGGTTAACAAAGCTGAAGCTGAAACAAGAGCTCTTTCAGAAGATGAGAATAAAAGATTTGGAGAACTTAAAAATGAAATAAATAATATTGATACAACTTTAAAAGCTATTGAAGAAGCAAGAGCATTAGAAAACAAAACTCCAGCTAAGGATAAAAAGAAAGAACAAAGATCTATTGATGAAGAAAACTTTTTAAAATTCATAAGAGGAGAAGAAAGAGCTTTAAATATAGCAGATAATGGAGGGATAATTCCAGTATCTATTGCAAATAGAATTATTGAAACAGTAAAGGAATTATCACCAATTTATAAAATGGTTGAAGTTTATAATGTTGGGGGAGATTTAGTATTCCCAGTATATGATGAAACTCAATCATCAATAAAGGCAGTTTATGTTGATGATTTAACAGAGTTAACAGAAGGAACAGGTAAATTTAAAACTGTAAAGTTAACAAATCATATAGTTGGTTGTTTAGCTAAAGTATCTAAATCATTAATGAATAGAAGTGATTTTGATTTACTATCATATGTAATTAGAAAAGTTGCTCAAGCTATAGCTGAATTCTTAGAAAAAGAATTAATCAAAGGAACAGAAGATAAGATGGATGGTATTGAATCAACTACCAATGTTATTACAACTGAAAGTGCTGGTAAAATAACAGCTGACGATTTAATAGAAGTTCAAATGGCAATTCCAGAAGTATATCAAAAAGATGCTGCTTGGATAATGAATAAGAAAGCATTTAAATCATTAAGAAAATTAAAAACTACTGATGGTGAATATTTATTAACTAAGGATTTAACTAATGGATTTGGTTGGATGTTATTAAATAAGCCAGTATATATAACTGAATCAGCTGATGAAGTAGCTACTGGAAATAAACCATTATTCTATGGAGATTATAAAGGTTTAGCTCTTAAGCTTGCACAAAATGTTGAAATTCAAGTATTAATAGAAAAATTTGCAACTCAACATGCTATTGGAGTTGTAGGATATATTGAAGTAGATTCTAAAGTGATAGATCATCAAAAAATAGTAGCATTAGAAATTCAATAATTTGAAGGTGGTTTTATACCACCTTCTTAATTTAGGAGGTGAGCCACTTGAAAATGAGTGAAATAACAATACTTGAAGCTAAAGAACACTTAAGAATAGATGATAGTTATGATGATTCAATGCTTGAGAATTATTTAAAAATGGCTAAAAATTATGTGCTTAAGTATACAGGATTAAGTGAGGAAAGAGCTGACAATGAAGAAGATTTATCATTTGCAGTCTTAGCTATAGTAGGTGAATTTTATGAGAATAGAATAAATAGCGTAACGGCTCAAACAAAAGTTAATCCTATGGTTTCAAGTATATTGGATATGCATTCAATCAATTATTTGTAGGTGATGATATGGATCCAGGAAAATTAAATCATAGAATTACATTTCAGATTCAAAATTTAGATTCAGAAGAAGAAGAATGGAATGACATAGTCACAACGTGGGCAAGTATAAATCCTATATCTGGACGAGAATATTATCAAGCTGAAACTATTAATAGTGATTTAACTCATAAGGTTAGATTAAGATATAGAAAAGGAATAACTCCAGATATGAGAATTTTATATAAAGATAGGATTTTTAATATAGTATCAGTTATAAATGAGTATGAAAAAAATGCTATTTTACAACTTATGTGTAGGGAGTTAATGTAATGTCAAATAGAGTAATAGTTGAAGGGCTTGATGAAGTTATTGAAACTATAAAAAAGGCAGGAGAATTACCACAAAAATGTGTTAATAAAGCTGCTAAAAAAGGAATTCAAATAGCAAAGAAAAGTGCTAAAAATGGAAGATGGGTTGACCAAACTGGTTATCTTAGAAAAGCTATTAAAGAAAAAGCAGAAAAAACTAAGATAAAAGGTAAAAAAGTTTATGATTTATGGCCAGATCCTTCATATAACGATGTCTTTGTTAAAACTTCAAAAGCAGGAAAAAGAGCATATTATCCAGCAAGTATTGAATATGGATTCAAGACAAAAAGTGGAGGATATGTCCCAGGATTTAAATTTTTGCACAATTCATTAACAGATAATAAAAGTCAAATTGAAAATGCTATTGTTAAAACTTTAGCTGATGAAATTGATAAATTATAAGCAGGTGATTAAAATAACTTTTGATAATGGCTTAAGAACAGAACTAAAAGCTATTACTGGATTAAATAAAAGAGTGTATCCAATTGTAGCACCGGAGGGGGTTAAACCTCCTTTTTTAGTTTATAGAAAAAGTAGAAGTAAATTCCTAAAAGATTTATCAGGAATAATTACTGATATTGAAGCTACATATGAACTAGTTTTAATTTCAGAGGATTATCAAAAATTAGATGAATTAGAAGTTGAAATTAAAAAGAAATTAATAGGAATTCTTTTTAATAGAATAGGTGGCGATGGACCACGAATAAACAATTTAGATTTAGAAGAATTAGGAGATGAATATATTTATCAACCTAATGCATATAAAAGCAGTTTATTATTAACTGTTAATTACAAGGAGGAATAATATGGCGACTAAAGGTATGGGTACTAAATTTAATATTGGTACTGAAGATAGTAAAAAAACTGTTGCAGAATTAACTGAAATAGGAGGAATGGAGCTATCAGCAGATACAATAGAAGTTACTACTCTTGATTCACCTGATGGATATAGAGAGTTTATTCAAGGACTAAAGGATGCAGGAGAAGTTTCTTTATCAGGATATTTCAACCCTACAGTAGGGAAAGGGCAGAAAGAAGTTTATGAATTGTTTGAAAGTGGAGAATTAACTTCTTTTGAAATTGAATTTCCACCATCATTAGGAGCTAAATGGGCATTTAAAGGGGTAGTTACTTCTATTTCTACATCTGCACCAATGGAAGATAATATTCCATTTGAAGCTTCTATAAAAGTAAGTGGGAAACCAACATTAACAGTATCTTAAGGCTAGGATTTAATCCTAGTCTTTTATTTTAAGGAGGAATAAGTATGGTATTTACAACAGTTAAATTAGATAAAGAAAGAAATGTAGTTTTAGGGTTTAAAGCTATGCAAGAATTTAAAAATATTACAGGAGAAAGTCTTACAAAGATAGATTTTGAAGATGAAGATCTAGAAGTAGAACAAATAGTACCAGTTATATATTACGCTGGATTAAAACATGAAGATAAAGAGTTAACTTTAGAAAAAACAATAGAATTATTAGATGCTCACTTAGGAATTAAAGGAGCAATAGAATTAATTCCCCAAATAATGCAAGATGCATTCGGAGTTCAAGTTCAAGAAAAAAAGTAAATAATAGTGGAGATACTCAAGAGTTTTCTATTGAAAACTGCATGAAAATAGCCACTAGGATAGGGATTTCTTTAAAAGATTTTTGGGATATGACTCCTTTAGAATTATTTATATCTATAGAAGCATTTGAAGATAGAGAGAAAGAACGTTCTAAAGAAATATTAATACAAGCTTATTATACTGAATCTTTTGCACGAATGAAGAAACTTCCAAAACTTAAAGATTTATTGAAAGAAAAGAAAAAGCAAACAAATGAACAAATGTTAGAAGTAGTTAAAAGATTAAATGCAATGATGGGAGGTGAGGTTATTGGCGGTAGTTAAGAACCTGTTAGTAAGAGCTGGGGCAGATTTTTCTGAATTACAAAAAGAAATGCAAAAAGCAGAAAAGTTTATGAAGAATGCTGGTAAACAAATAACTGATATGGGGAAAACTCTTACAGTAGGAATAACCACACCATTACTAGGATTAGGAACTATAAGTGTTAAAACTGCTGCAGACTTTCAAGAAAGCATGAGCAAGGTATCAGCCATAAGTGGAGCAACTGGGGATGATCTTGAAAGATTAACAGATATGGCTAAACAAATGGGGGCGACAACTAAGTTCTCTGCATCAGAATCTGCAGAAGCATTTCAATATATGGCCATGGCTGGATGGAAAACTGAAGATATGCTATCTGGAATAAGTGGGATTATGAATCTAGCTGCTGCTTCTGGTGAAGATTTAGCTATAGTAAGTGATATTTGTACAGATTCCTTAACTGCTTTTGGAATGTCAGCAGAGGAAAGTGGAAGATTTGCAGATATATTAGCTTCAGCATCATCCAATGCTAATACAAATGTATCTATGTTAGGAGAATCATTTAAATATGTAGCACCTTTATGTGGTTCAATGGGATATTCTGCAGAAGATGCTTCTATAGCACTCTCTCTAATGGCAAACGCAGGTATTAAAGGAAGCCAATCAGGGACTTCTTTAAAAACTGCATTAACCAATATGTTATCACCAACATCTTCAATGGCTTCAGTAATGGAAGAGTATGGCTTGTCATTAACTAACGCAGATGGTTCAATGAAATCATTACAGGATGTTATGATAATGTTAAGAGAAAAAATGGGTAGTTTAGATGAAGCTACACAAGGGGCAGCGGCTTCAACATTATTCGGAAAAGAAGCATTAGCAGGTATGTTATCAATAATAAATGCAAGTGATGAAGATTTTGAAAAGCTAACTACTGCTATTTATAACTGTGATGGTTCAGCACAAACAATGGCTGAAACAATGCAGAATAATTTAAATGGTAAGTTAACTCAATTAAAATCAGCACTTGAAGGAGTTGCAATATCATTTGGTGAAGTATTAATACCTATGCTAATGAAAGTTGTAGAAAGTATTACAAATGTTGTTCAAAAGTTTGCTAATCTAGATGAAGGGACTAGAAAGTTAATTTTAATTATTGGAGCAATAGCAACTTCAATTGGACCATTGTTATTAGTTATAGGTAAGTTAATTACCACTGGTTCTAAAATTGCTGGTTGGGGAAAAGGTGTAGCTACGGCAATGAAAGGAGTAATGGCTGGGACTAAAGGAATTGGAACAGTAATGACTACTGTATTTGGTCCAGGAGGAGTTATTTTATTAGTTATTGCTGGAATAGCTGCATTAGTTGCAGGATTTATGTATTTATGGAATACAAATGAAGATTTTAAGAATTTCTTTATTAATACATGGAACGCAATAGTTGAATTCATGACACCTATATTAGAATATTTAAAAACTGTAATAGTTCAATGTTGGGTTGATATAACTACAATGTTACAACCTTATATAGATGAAATAAAAACATTTATAGTAGAAGCATGGAATTTTATTTTAACGACAATAGTGCCGATTTTAAACAATATTTGGAGTGCTATAGTAACCGCATGGCAATATATATGGGATACTTTACAACCTATACTTTCACAGTTAAAGGAAACAATTTCTGCTGCTTGGGACTTTATATTAACAATAATATCTATTGCATTAGATAAGATTTCAACAATAGTATCTCTTGGTTTTGAAATAGTAAAAGGTATATTTACAGCAGTAACTAGCGCAATTAAATTTATATGGGATAATTTTGGAGATTTAATAGTTAGTAAAATTAAAAATGTTTGGGATACTGTAGCAGGAGTTGTTAGTGGGGCATCTAAAGTACTTCAAGGTATATTCCAAACACTTACGGGATTACTTACAGGAAACTGGAGTAAATGCTGGGAAGGTATAAGCAATATAGTATCTGGTGTGTGGCAAGGGATAACAAGCTTCGTAAAAGGAGGAATTAATGCAATAATAAGCTCAATTAATGTGTTCATAAGAGGAATAAATAAAATAAAAGTTCCCGACTTTGTACCAGGGTTGGGTGGAAAGGGATTTAATATATCGGAAATTCCTATGTTGGCTAAAGGAACTGATTATTTTAAAGGGGGACTTGCCATAGTAGGGGAACAAGGCCCAGAGCTAGTATCAATGCCTAGAGGTTCACAAGTTATACCGAACAGAGAAACTGAAAATATACTTTCAAATGGTGGAACATTCATATTACAAACTGTATTAGATGGCAAAGTTGTTGCTGAAACAATTGCACCGTATTCTGATATAGTAGGAGGAAATAGATTAAATTTAAGTAAAAGAGGGGTGCTTGTATAAATGTTAGGTATAAAAAAAGATAATAAACATAGCTATAATGACTTTGGAATTAAAATATTATCCAGATCTATAAGTATTCCCTCAAAAAGAAAAATCAAAGATACTGTTCCTTTCATGAATGGTTCTTATGATTTTTCTTTATTATATGGAGAACAAACTTATGATGAAAGAGAAATAACATATACGTTTAGCCTTCCTAAAAAAGATAAAGTTAAATTAAATATGTTAAAAATTAAAATAATTGAATGGCTTTATGATGGTATTCAATCAAAGTTATATGATGATCAAATTCCAGGATTTTATTTTTTAGCAGAATGTACTGGTATAGATTATGATGAAAGCTTTTATAATTATGCTCAATTAACAGTTAGCTTCACAGCATATCCATTTAAAATATCTACACTTCAAGATGGTCATGATATATGGAATGAATTTAATTTTGAACTTGATATAGGCCAAAACACTAAGTTTAATGTTATAGAAAATGAATCTATTACTTTATACAATAATAGTGCAGTAGGAGTATATCCAACTATTATATGTGATAATAATTTTGAAATAATAAAAAATAACATCACATATAGATTTGTTCCAGGAGAAATGAAATCTTTTGATTTTAAATTAGATAAAGGAGAAAATAATTTATTATTAAAAGGTAATGGTACTATAGAATTTAAATGGTTTAAGGAGGTATTGTAATGTATCTCGTAAAAATAATAAATGATGGTGTAGAAACTATTATAAATCATGTTTCTACAAGTAATAAAGCTAATAGAATAAGTGGGACTATTAAGAAGGGAATAAACTGTATTGATAGTTTCACTTTTAATATTTTTCATAATAATGAGGGGTATAATTTGATTAAGCCACTAAAAACATTAATTAATGTTTATAATACTAAAACTAATAAATATGAATTTAGGGGGAGAGTATTAAAACTAGTAGGTGAAATGAGTAGTTCAGGAGTAATAAGTAAAAATTTTGTTTGTGAAAGTGAATTAGCATATTTAATAGATAGCAATCAGTTGTATGGAAAATATCATAATATTACACCTAAGGGTTATTTAAAACTAATTTTAGATAACCATAATTCTAAAGTGGAAGAATTCAAAAGATTTGAATTGGGTGAAGTTACAGTAACTAATACTACTGATAATTTATATAAATATCTTGCTTATGATACTACCTGGAAAAATATTAATGATGATTTACTAGATACATTAGGTGGAGAGCTTCAAATAAGATATGAAGGTAATATTAGATATTTAGATTATTTAACTGAGATAGGAACTACCTGTACTACTGCATTAAGATTAGGGAAAAATATTAAAGATATAAGCAATGAAAAGGATCCTACGACTTATTATACTAGATTAATTCCACTTGGAACAAAGTTAAGTATAACTGATGAAGAAGGAAATGAGGTTGACACAGAGGAAAGGTTAACAATTTCAAGTGTTAATGCTGGAATAAATTATTTAGATGATATTGATGCAATAGAAGAATTTGGGATAATAGAAGGAATTGTTACTTGGGATGATGTTACAACTCCAGCTGCATTATTAACTAAAGGTAAGAATTATCTTAAATCACAAAAAATATCTATAACTAATAAAATCAATGCTTTAGATTTAAGTCTTATAGGATTAGATATAGATAGTTTTGAAGTAGGTAATTATTATCCTTTAAAACATGAATTACTAGACATTGATTATAACGTAAGAATAATAGAAAAAACAATTGATATATCTTCTCCAGAATCATCTAGTATAACTTTAGGTGATAAACAAATAGATATTAAAGATTATCAATTAGAAATGGAAAAACAGACAAATAAAATAAATTCTATAAGTAAAGATATTACATCCACTAAATTAGAGATTAAAAATGTTTCTGCATTAGCAAATACAACAGCTAAAAGTGTTAATAAAGTAAGTGAGGAGGTAATAAACTTGGGTAATAATACAAGTGGAACAATAGCTGCTATGGTTGAATCAATTACTTTATTATCTGAAACAGTACAAGCTATAAGTGAGGATTTAACAAATATAAATTCTACAATATTACAAGTAAATGAAAACATAGTAGAGATGAATAAAACTATTAAAGAAAATAGTGATAGAATAACGGTTTTAGAGGAGGTAGTAAATGGCTAGTATACAAAATTATTTAAATCAAATAAAAAGTGCCGTGTTTGGAAAAGATGTAAGGCAGTCAATACATGATGCAATTAAACAATGTTATGATGACGCTTCAATTGATCATGATAATGCTAATATGGAAGTTAAACTTGCTAGAGGATCACATGATACATTGAATGAAAGATTCACTTCAGTCGAAGAAAATATAAAAAATAATAGCGAACAATTGGAACACATGATTACTTTAAAATTATTGATGGATATTGATTCAACAAATTATCGTATAAATGATTTTATTATGGTTGATAAAATAACTCGTTTACAAAATATCTATATGGCTAATTTTTTAAGGAATTTAAGAAATGGTAGTCCAGTTACAATTGCATGTATGGGGGATAGCATGACTTATGGGCATGATGTAAATTCCGAAGATAAACGAAGTGCTGACACAACACCGTGTGATAATGGTTCAAGACATAGCTTTACTAGAGCAAGTATCACATACCCTGAATCCTTACAAAAATATTTAAATAAAATATATAAAAACAATGTAACAGTAATAAATAGAGGATATAGTGGTGATTATGTTAAAAAAGGTATGGAAAGATGGAATAAAAAACATAATGCAAACTTAACAATTATTATGTATGGTACAAATGATAGTAGAGCTGATTACGTACCTGAAGAATATAGAGGTAACATTGACGAATATTTAAAGTGGTATGAACAAGCTATTATAAGGGAGATCTTATGGGGTAAAGCAGTAGTTATTTTTACACCTCCAAAGTTACAATCTTTCGGCGATTTAGATGTTGATACATTTGCAAATGGACTTATACAGTTATGTAAAAAATATAACGTACCATATATTGATACTGAATTATTTACAATTAACTATAACAACATAAATTCTGATGGGGTACATTTTAATGGTGTTGGTTACGAAATTTTCGGAATGAAAAGTGCGAGTGTTTTTGTTTCTGAAAATCTTTTAAAACCTCAATATGTAAAAGGAGGTACAAAATTATTAAATAGGCAAACTGTTGATAATTTTGTTGTTAATGGTACTTATAGTTATAGTGCTACAAGTGGAGCATATACACCGAGTGAATTAAATAATACTGGTGGAAGTGTGTTAAATCTTAATCCTGGTTCAAGCATTACATATAGTTTTTATTGTGAAGAGGACGACATGTTTGTAATACCATATATTTATACTGGAGCGGATAAAATAAAAATTTCACTAGACTTCGGATTAAAAGCACCAGAAAATTCAATTGATGCTAGTATTGGAAAGGGTGCAACACCTTTAGATAATAATAAAAGCAGTTTAGAATTTACTAATAGTGGAACCTTATTGATTAATAAAGATGAAGTGTTCACTAATGGAGTTAAGTGTTTAAGAATACCAACAAAAGGTTGGCATACATTAACATTAACCAATGAACATAGCCAAAGTACGGGAGGCACATTAGTAATAAATGGTATTGAATTTATGAATTATGATGTATTCGCAAGTTATGTAAATATTAATAAATATTATAGACAAAATTATTTAAAATACACATCACATCCAATTTTAGGTGATACAGCAAGTGTTAGTGAAATTAGAATAAAACCTATAGATTATTTAAAGTTACATCCATTTTATTATTTAGCAAATACTGAATATTGGAGAAATCCACCGTTACAACTTATTATAACTGATTATCTAAAAGGTAGTATTATTTATACCTTTACTATTGGAAATAATTCAGACACTACAATGTTTCATGGAGAAAAAGCTAGATTAGGAGCATATACAGGCGGACGTACTGTATCTAATATTACTTTAGACAATGACACTAGGGAAATTGTAATAACATTCAATAGTGGACTTACAAATAAATCAAATTTGTTATTAAAGTTAGTTTAAGAATAATTGATAAATATTGTTCGTAAAATTAAATAAAAAATCATTAAGAAGTTAGAGTAAAATCTAGCTTCTTTTTTAATACAAAAAATAAAAGGAAGGTGTAAAATGGAAAACTTATTAAACTATTTTAAAATTATTGTAGCAGCAATAGGAACTGGGGTAACTTGGTTATTCGGTACATGGGACACTGCTCTTATTGTTCTTGTATCATTTATGGCACTAGATTATCTAACTGGAGTATTAAGAGCGTGGATAAATAAAGAAGTATCTAGCGATATAGGGCTTAAAGGAATAGCTAGAAAAACTGTAATATTTATAGTTTTAATAGTAGCAGTATTATTAGATAGATTACTTAATACAGGCACTTGGGTGTTTAGAACACTTATATGCTACTTTTATATAGCAAATGAAGGAATAAGTCTTTTAGAAAATTGTGCAGGTTTAGGACTACCTATACCAGAGAAATTAAAAGATGCATTAGTACAACTTAAAGATGGAGAAAAGAAAGAGTTAAGTAAAGAGCAGGAGTAGATCCTGTTCTTTTATTTTATAAAAATATATAAGAAAGAAGGAATTTAATATGTTAACAATTCAAAAAATGATATCAGATTATAATTTTAGTTCAAGACAAGGGAGCAATATTGAATATCTAGTTTTTCATTATACAGGAAATAAAGGAGATACTGCTCTTAATAATGCTAAATATTTTAATGCATGTAATAGAAATACTTCAGCACATTTTTTCATTGATGATGAAAATATATATCAAGTTGTTAATTTAAATAATTCAGCATGGGCTGTTGGTGATGGTAAAGGTGCTTATGGAATATTAAATAGAAACTCTATTTCTATAGAAATGTGTTGTAATTCACAAGGAGTTATTTCCGAAACTACAGAAGCTAATGCTTTAGAATTAGGCAAATATTTAATGGATTTATACAATATAGATTTAGATCATATTGTTAGACACTATGATGCTAGTAGAAAAATTTGCCCTAATTGGACTAATAATAATTGGGAAAGATGGTTAAACTTCAAATCAAAATTAGCAGGAACTACTGTAAATACTGAAATAGCAGAAACTACTGTAGTGGCAAAAAAAGACCCTATTGCAGAAGCTAAAACTTATGTAGGGACAAGAGTTTTAGAACTTCAACAAAAATTAATTGCTTGTGGATATGACTGTGGAGGATATGGAGCAGATGGTTCATTTGGACAAGGTACTTATAACAGTTTAATTCAATTCCAAAAAGACTATAGGTTAGTAGCAGATGGTTTAGCTGGTACTAAGACATTTGCAAAGTTAGATGAAGTAATTGCTAGTAAATCTATTTCAAATGTGAGTATTGGAGATGATTGGATTAGAAGATTACAAAATGAATGTAACGTTCAAGGGTTTTCAAGTCAAAAAGTAGATGGAATAGCAGGACCAGCAACGTTAGCAGGTTGTCCTACTTTAAAGAAAGGTGCTCAAGGTAATATAACTAAGTTACTTCAAGAAAAGTTAGTTAAGCTAGGATATAGCACTAATGGAGTAGATGGGATCTTTGGTACTGGAACATATACTGCAGTAAGAGAGTTTCAAAAGACTAGGGGACTTTCAGCAGATGGAATTGTTGGGCAAAATACTTGGAGAAAATTATTAAATTTATAACAACAAAAAGGCTAGTAGGCAGGAGAAATCTTACTTACTAGCCTTTTTTTTATTTCCAAAGATAAAATATGAAATTTAATATAAAATTGTATAAAAATATTAAAAAATAGTAAAAAAATTATAAATTCATCCGAAATGATACTTGTCTATTTTCCGATAGAATGATAAAGTGTAAATAAGTAATAATATATATTATTACTTATTTACTTGTATAAAATTTATTATAAGGTGTGTATAGTAAATAGTATATAAGGCTTAGGGAAAGAGTTAAGAGGAGGAATCTATATGTGGAATTTAAGAATTAGAACAAAGGAAACAATAGTGAACGTAAGCTGGATATTCAATATTTTTAAACCGAATTATGATAAGAATTGCAAAGTAAATGATTATAATATGATAAAATCCGATTGGGAGAAGGTTGGTAAAGATATATTATGGAGCATGAAACAAACGAAAATTCAATAAAAGAAATTGTTGATCAAGAAGCAGCAAATGATATACATAATGAAATTGAACATAAATCAATTATTGAAAGTGATGAACTTAAACCTATAAAAAAGATTTCAATCAGGGAAGTTAGACAAAGTTTCTCAGGACCATTACCACATCCAAGTGTATTATCGGGATATGATAAGGTATGTCCAGGAGCTGCAGATAGAATTATTCAGATGACTGAAAAACAAATTGCTCATAGGCATGAAATGGAAAGTTCTTTTTTGAAAGCTCACTCAAGAAATAGCTGGCTAGGAATAATTTTTGCCTTTATTTTAGGAATAGTAATAACATTGGGCGGGATAGTTTGTGTTTTAAACGATAAACAAATATCAGGTGTTATATTTGGAGGAACTGGATTAGCAGCTGTTATTTTTGCATTTATAAATGGAACTAGAATGACGGCGAGTACTGGAGAAATTGATTGCGATAAAGATGATAGCAATGGAACATAAAAAATACTAAGGTATAATTTTACCTTAGTATTTTTTATATTTTAAATTAATTTATAAAAACTTAAAAGCATCAAATTAAATTACTTTTGCTTCTTCATACTGCTCTTGAGTAAAAGGAATATTATTTTCCCTTAAAACTTCAACATACCTATCTAAATCAACTATAGTTTCACCTTTTCTCATTTTAAAAGGGTTATTTATATCTTTTAGTTTAAAATCAAGCATATTAGAACCTCCAATATCTTCATGTCATAAAATACAATCTTTAGTTAAATGATATCAGAATGTATGTTCTAAAACAATATAAAATAAAACTAGCTTTATAGTGAATTATTTCATTAATAAGGAATTGATATCTTAATTATAACCAATAAAAGGGAAAAATAAACATCTTAGCGAATAAAATAATTATGAGGTGGTGTTATGGTTAAAAATAAACTTAAGGAAATAAGAATGACTAAGTATATGATGAATTCAAATGAGTTTTGCAAAGTAATTGGAATTAAACCAAGTACTTATAGTCAAATTGAAACTAATAAACAACAAGGGAATATAGAAACAATATTAAAAATAAGTAAGGCTCTTAATTTAAAGGTAGAAGATATATGGTACCTTGAAGATTAAGGGCCTTTTCTTTTTATAAAAATAATTTATATTTATAAATTTAATTCATAAATAGGAATAAATCTTATACTTACGAATACATATATAACAAAGGGCAACAATGTAGCCTTAAAAAAGTATTCGGAGGGATAATATGGAGACAATAGGCGTAGATTTAGGCAATTGCAACATTAAGACAAGCAAAGGAGTTATAGTTCCATCATTAATAACTAAAGGAGAAAATTATCTAATAAGTACGGGCTATCAAATTACATTTAATAATGAAGTTTTTATAATTGGAGAAGGTGATTATGATACTAACTTAGATAAAATATCTAAAGAGAATCTTTTACCGATGTTATGCTTAGCTGTTGGATTAAGTACTAAAGAAGAGTTTGTAAGAATAGTATTAGGTTTACCTATAAATCAATATAAGACTAAAAAAGAAAAGTTGCTTGAAGTAATAGGAGAGAATAGAATATTAAATTTCAAATTAAATGATATAGAAAGGAATATATGCATTGAAGATGCTGCAGTTTTCCCAGAAGGAGTTGCAACTTATTATAGCTTAGATATTGATAAAAGAAGAGAAATGGCAAGTAAAGATATAATAATTCTTGATATAGGAGGAAGAACTACAGATATAGCACTACTTAAAGCAGGAAAGAAGAGAAGTGTAGCAAAAAGCACTAGCTTAGATGTAGGAATGATAAATATATATAATGATTTAATAAATGAAATAAATAGTATATACACATTAGGATTAAATATAGAGGATGCAGAAAACATAATAAAAAATGGATTAGAAGTAGATGGAGAAAAGAAAGATACTACATTCATTAAAGTTATTATAAGAAATAATATAGAAAAAGTATTTAAGGAGTTAAATATAAGTTATCCAGTTAGAACAAGTCCTATTTTAGTTACTGGTGGAGGGGGAAGATCCTTCTTTAAATCTATTAAAAGGAGATATCCAACATCTAGAATGATAGAAGATAATTTATTTTCAAATGCAAATGGATATAAGAGAGTAGGAGAGAAGTTATGGAGAGATTAAGAATTACTTTAGAGTTTAATAGAAATAGGAAAGAAGATTTAAATCTTTATGAGAAATTACAAAATTACAGTAATCCTGCTGCATATATAAAAGATGTTCTTAGAGGATTATTACCTATACCAGGAGAGATTAAGGTTGTATCAGAAGTTAGTGCAGAAGCAGAGAATGAAGATTACGAGGACTTAATGGATATATAAACACCACACTATTACCACACTACTAGAAAATTAAAAAGGCAAGCTAATAGTGGGGTAATGTGGTGGTAATAGACAAAAAGTAGTCGGTAAAGCGTTGGTAAATGGTCGATTTAATTTGGAGAGAGTAGGGGAGTGGTTCGGAAATGTTAGGAATGAAAGAAAAAAAATTTTTGGGTAGAAAGAGTGAGGAGGAATTAAAAATATATAGATTAACTGTACAAGTATCTAAGAGAGAAAAAGAAAAGATAATTCAACTTGCGAAAAGCAGAGGAATGAGTGTAAGTGATTATATTAGATATTTTTGTATTCATAAACCTTTTATGAATAAATTTGAGGAGGAAGAATAAAAGTGTATGTTGATTTTAATTGCATAGTTGAGCCGATAACAACTTTGATATCTCTTACATTCATATCAGGACTTATAGCAATTACTATTTATAAACTTATTCAATCTTGGGACGAAGGCAAGGAAAGATATTTAGTCAATGAAGAATGTGAAAGAAAAGAAGCATTAAATAAAAAGAGATTAGAAAATCTTAAACTTGAAAATTTAGAAGTTAAATTAACAAATGAAGATATGGAATTATTGCAGCTTATTGCTGGTAAGAATGGAACTGCTAAAGGTACTTTGAGAAATATATTAAGAGAACATTTAAAAGCTTCTTAAGAGAATCAACTAGAGATATTACAAATCAATAGTTTTAAAAAGTGTACATATGTTGTTAATTCGATAAGGTTGCAGATAAAACTATGCAACAATTATTAAGTGGTAATGCAGATATAGGATTTTCAGGACCAGAGCAAGTTGTTTATATTTATAACCAAGGAAGAGAAGATTATCCAGTTGTATTTGGACAATTAACACAAAAAGATGGTTCATTTTTAGTGGGAAGAGAAGCAGAAGAAGATTTTGATTGGTCATCATTAAAAGGTAAAGAAATAATAGGTGGTAGACCAGGTGGAATTCCCGAAATGGCTCTTGAGTATGTACTAAAAGAAAATGGATTAGACCCAGAAAATGATGTGAATATGGTTACAAATGTTGATTTTACAGCTACTGCAGGTGCTTTCAAATCTGGAACTGGTGATTATGTTGCATTATTTGAACCAACAGCTACAATGTTAGAAAATGATGGTGGTGGTAGTATAGTTTCTTCAGTAGGAGAACAAGCAGGAAATATTGCTTATACTTGCTTCTATACAACTAAATCATATATGGATGAAAATCCAGAAATAATTCAAAAGTTTACAAATGCAATTTACAAAGGTCAATTATGGGTTCAACAACATACAAGTGAAGAAATTGCTGATTCTATTAGTTCATTTTTCCCAGGAACTGATAAAGATGTAATAGTTAAAGTAATAGATAATTATAAGAGTATAGATGCATTTTCAGAAACTCCTGAAGTAAGTGAAGATGGTTTAAATAAGCTAATGGATATTATTCAAGGATATGATTCAAGCTTGATTCAAACAAGACCAGATTTTAATGTTATCGTAAATAACTCATTTGCAGAAGAGGCAACAAAATAAACTAATGCTATAAATAGTTTAGTTAGTAGTTAAAAGAAAATAAGTTAAATTAATTTAGAAAAATAAACAAACAACTACTAACTATAACTATAAAATTATTATGGGGTGGTGGTAAAGTGAGTCTCTTAGAAATAAAGAATATAAATATGAACTATCACACTATGGAAGGAGCTACAGAGGCAATTAAAGATGTCAGCTTTTCAGTAGATGATGGGGAATTTATAAGTATAATTGGTCCTTCAGGATGCGGAAAATCAACATTGCTTAATATTATAAGTGGAATATTAACTCCATCAAGTGGAGAAGTTAAATTTAATGATCCAGATGTAAAAAATAATCTAGATAAAATGGGATATATGTTTCAAAAAGATTATTTATTTCCATGGTTATCTGTTAGAGAAAATGTATTATTAGGACTTAAAGTTAAGAAAATATATACAAAAGAAAACATAGAATTTGCTGATGAATTACTAAAAAGTTATGGATTAGAAAAATTTGAGTCACATAAGCCAACACAGTTATCAGGGGGTATGAGACAAAGAGTAGCTTTAATTAGAACATTAGTCTTAAGACCAGAAATAATATTACTTGATGAACCGTTTTCTGCATTAGATTATCAAAGTAGATTAAAAATGACAGATGATGTTTATGAGATAATTAAGAAAGAAAAGAAAACAGCAATAATGGTAACACACGATTTAGGTGAAGCTATTGTAATGTCAAAAAGAGTAATAATTTTAACTTCTAGGCCAGCTTATATAAAGGATGATGTTAATATAGAGTTTAAGAATAAAGATGCAACTCCTTTCGATAAGAGAAAGGAACCAGAGTACAATGAGTACTTTAGAAAGTTATGGGGGGAGTTGGATAATTAGTATGGAAAAAGAGCATGAATTGTATTTAAGAAAAGTTAAAAGGGACAAATGGAAAGTAAGAGCAATAAGAATTTTAATTTTAGTAGCATTTATTGCACTATGGGAAATTGCAGCGCAATTAAAATGGATAGATCCATTTTTAACTTCAAGTCCTAGTAGAATTATTAAATCATTAGTTAGTTTTATAAATGAAGGCACATTATTTAGGCATATATGGGTAACTTGTTATGAAACTATAATTGGATTTACACTAGGTACAGTTTTAGGAGTAGCTATTGCAATATTATTATGGGCTTCAAAAACAGCATCAAAAGTATTAGATCCTTATTTAGTAGTATTAAATGCATTACCAAAAGTAGCACTTGCTCCAATAATAATATTTTGGGTTGGCAATGGTACATCAGCAATTATTACAATTGCATTGCTAATTTCAATTGTTACTACAATAATAAGTGTTTTAACAGGGTTTAATGAGGTAGATAAAGGAAAAATGCTATTAATGACAACCTTTGAAGCAAACAAGTGGCAAAAATTAAGATATTTAGTTTTTCCAGCTTCTGTACCAGTTATTATTTCTGCATTAAAAATAAATGTTGGACTTTCTTGGGTAGGAGTTATAATGGGAGAATTCCTAGTTGCAAGAGAAGGATTGGGATTCTTAATAATATATGGTGGACAAATAGCCCAATTAGATATGGTTATGATGAGTATAGTAATTCTATCAGTTATTGCTTTTATAATGTATGAGATTGTAGCTTTGATAGAAAATAGATTAATTAAAAAAAGACAATAATTTCAGTTAATAATGGCAAATTAATTAATTTAAAAATGGCAGATTAATTAATTTAAAATAGTATGTAATAATAAAAAATAAATTATTCAATAATTTGCCATTTTTAATTACATAAATTAGTGTATAATGTCGAAATTATAAATTACTATTTGAAAAAAATATAATTTTTTGTTAGAATTGTTGTTAAGAATATTTATTTAACAAATGGAGGGATTATGGAAAATAAAAAAAATGACTCCTTAAAGTCTAACAAGAAGTTAATTAAAAACAAATATGTTGAGCCAATAATTACGATAGGTCTTTCTATTTTATTTGCTTTTGTAGTATTAATATCAATACAAAGCATGATGGGAACAAAGACAGTTACAATAACGAATAATAAAGCAGAAGAGTATTACTATGATGGTAAGTATGATGAAGCTATAAATGAATATATGACAATGCAAAAAGAAGATGCATGGCCAATTTGGACAGCTAGAGTAGCAGAAATATACTCAATCCAAGGTGATATAACTCAAGCAAATAACTTATTAAAAGAAGCTATAGTAAAACGAGATAAGTTAATGCTTGAAAATGGAGATGAGTACTTAGAGCAAGATAAAGAATTAATAAATGAAGTAGTATTTACTTTTTATATGAATAATGACTTAGAACAAGCAGAGAGCTTAGGTGAATATTATTTAGAAAGTTATAATACATATAAACCTTTATTAAAAACAATGTTTGCTGTTTATTTAGCAAATGATGAAAAAGACTTAGCAAAAGGAATAGTAAACTCTTATCCGGTGGATAAAGATAGTGCTTATGATTTAGCTACTTTAGCTAAGATGCAAATAATGATTAATGATTATGATAATGGTTTAGAAAACTTAAGACTTTCATATGAGATTGATAAAAATGAAATAAAATCATATGATGTTATAATGGAAGCTTGTCAATTTGATAAAGAAAAGTTATTGAAGAAAGTAACAGAATTATCAGAAGAAAATCCGAAAGTTGAAGCATATAAGGCGTGGATTAATGAAATTAATTCATTTGATGAAAAAAATATTGATTTTAGTAAAAATGTAATTGATGAAATAAAGAATAATATAAATACTGACGAATTAGAAGAAGATTCATATGTAGATTTGTATATTAAGGCTTGGGAGAACTATAATAAAGGTCAATATGATAAAGCAAAAGAATTTGCTAATGAAGCGATATTGGCTAATAGTGATTATGAAAATACTTATGGAATGTTAATGCCTAATATATTAATTGCTACAGAAAATTCAGATAAAATCGAAGGTTATATTAGAAAAGCTATATTTAATGAACCGTATAATTACAATTTAATTGTAAATATTGCTAAGTTATATGAAGATAAATTATCTAATTTAGATAAGGCAAAGTATTATTATGATTATGCTTTAACTTTAAATAAAAATAATGATGAATTATATTATGATTTAGCACTTCTAAACTTAAAGATGGATAAAGTTGATGATGCAATTTTAGATTTAAATAAAGCAATAGCTATAGATGAAGATAAAAGTGATTATTATAGAGCTTTAGGTACTATTTACTATAATGAAAAGGAATATGATAAAGCTATTGAAAATATAAGAAAAGCATATTCGCTTAATGAAAAAGATGTTTTAGCATTAAATAATGCAGCATGTTATTATATTACAGTAGATAAAGATGTATGGAGAGCATATTCAAATATTGAATCAGCATACAATGACATGCCAAGTTCTATTGATAGTGAATCAAAAAAACTAATTACTAATAATTATAATGCTATTAAAAAAGTATATGATAAGTATGTTAATGATGAAAATACAATAGTAGATGTTCAAGGATTAGAATTAGCATATTAGAAAAATGAGAGATGATAAATATCATCTCTCATTTATTTTGGAGAAAAGTACAAATTTAAAAAATATCTTTCCAGTTATTTGAATATATGATATTATATTATAAGAAGGAATATTCTGAATTTTATGAAAAACTATGTAGTAATAGGTAGGCTATTTGAAAAAAATGCTGAAATATTATTGGTTTAAGTATATGGGTAGGGAGGAATTTAAAATGGAACAAAAAATTAAAAAAATAGCTTTATTAACAGGTGGTGGAGATTGTCCAGGCCTAAATGCCGTAATTAGAGCCGTAACAAAAACAGCAATATTAAATTATGGTATCGAAGTAATCGGGTATAAATTTGGATATAGAGGATTATATAATAATGATTTTGTTTCTTTAAACTTAGATTCAGTATCGGGTATACTACATAGAGGAGGTACCATTCTTTATAGTTCAAATAAAGATAATTTATTTGATTATCTTGTAGAAGAAAATGGAGTAATGGTTAAGAGAGATGTATCTGATGTAGCAGTTGAAAATTTGAAAAAAGAAGGTGTTGATGTTTTAGTTGTAATTGGTGGTGATGGAACATTAACATCAGCTAGAGATTTTGCTAGAAAAGGTATTAATGTAATAGGTGTTCCTAAAACTATAGATAATGATTTAGCATCTACTGATGTGACATTTGGATTTAATACTGCAATAGATGTAGTTACAGAAGCTTTAGATAGACTTCATACAACAGCAGAATCACACCATAGAATTATGCTTTGTGAAGTAATGGGAAGAAATGCAGGATGGATAGCATTAGAATCTGGAATAGCAGGTTCAGCAGATGTAATTCTTTTACCAGAAATACCATATGATATAAATAAAATTGCGGCAAAAGTAAAAGAAAGAGAAGAGCAAGGAAGAAACTTTACTATTATAGTAGTAGCAGAGGGAGCGAAACCTAAAGACGGTGATGTTGTAGTATCTAAGATAGTTGCAGATAGTCCTGATCCAATAAGACTAGGTGGAATTGGTAATAAACTAGCTGATGACTTAGAAAAGTTAATTAAAGAACATGAAGTAAGATGTACTGTTTTAGGACATGTTCAAAGAGGGGGAAATACTTCTACTTACGATAGAATTCTTTCAACAAGATACGGGGTAGCAGCTGTTGAATTGATGATGGAAGGAAAGTTTGGAAGAATGGTTTGCTTAAAAGGAGATACTATAACTAGCGATACATTAGAAAATGTAATAGGACAAAATACTAAGAAAGTAAATCCAGAAGGTGAATTAGTACAAGTTGCTAAAAAGATAGGAATATCTTTTGCAGAATAATAAATAAATATTGAAGAATATAAATAGTGACAAATGCAAAAAATGATTTTATATTGTGTGATTATTTTTTGTAGTATTGTCACTATTTTTAAGGTTAAGATTATAAGTATTTAAATTAAGTTAGATAGACTTGAATGATGTGCAAAAATGGAAAAAATTTTAGTGAAATACTTCAAAATATTCTGACAATATGATATACTTATATTAAAGTAAGAGAAATTTATTGAATCAGTGGATTTAGGAGGGTATTATGAAAGAGATAAAGAAATATTTAGAATCAAGAATCGGGAAATATAGTTTCTTTTTTGAAGATTTAAAAAGTGGTTATGTGTATGGATACAATGAAAACGTTCCTATGATTGCCGCTGGGTGTATGAAACTTCCAATAGCTGTTTCATTAATTAAAGCAGTAGAAGATAAGAAAGTGGACTTTATGGATAAGGTTAAAATCCAAAGTGGAGATAAGGTTTACGGAACAGGAATTATTCATGAATTTAATGAAAGAGAATATACTGTATTTGAACTTCTTGTAATAATGTTAATACAAAGTGATAATACTGCAGCAAATAAAATTATAGATATAGTTGGAATGGAACAAATTAATGAAGATATAATTGCTATGGGATTAAAGAATACAAGGTTAAATAGAAAGACAAATGATGAAAGAACAGCAATTACTGATGTTGAAAACATAACTACTGCTTATGATTTATCAAGAATATGGAAACACTTAGCCAATGGAACATTTTTATCAAAAGATAATGGTCAGATGCTTATAGATATTTTAAGAAGACAGCAAATTAAAAATAAATTAGCATTATACATTCCTGATGATTTAAAAATAGAGATATCAAGTAAAACTGGAGACAAAAAAGGTGTTGAGAATGATACTGCTTACTTAGAATTACCAAAAGGAAAATTCACTTTTACAGTATTATCTCAAGATATACCAAATAGTGTTTATGGAACTGTATCTTTAGCTAAATGTGGTAAAATGATGTGGGATGAGGTAATGAACAACTGGAATTAAATTACATTGACAAAATTTGAATGTAATGTTATTCTAACAAAAAAGAACCTTTAAGAGAATCCGAGAGATTCATAAGGAAGTTGTAATAATACCCATATTATAAGATTACTATACCTTCCTTATATTTTAAGGAAGGTTTTTTGTATTCTTTAAATTTAACACCGTGATGTTAAAAAGGAGTGACTATAAATGAAAAATAAACATTTAATAAGCCCTATGGACTTTTCTAAAGAGGAGCTTAATGAAATTTTCGAATTAGCAGAAAAAATAATTTCAAATCCAAAAGAATTTTCACATATCTGTGATGGCAAAATCTTAGCCACACTTTTTTATGAACCAAGTACAAGAACTCGTTTTAGCTTTGAAGCTGCAATGATGAGATTAGGAGGAAAAATATTAGGATTTTCTGAACCAAACTCAAGCTCTAGTGCAAAAGGAGAAACATTGGCAGACACAATCAGAATGGTTTCAATTTATTCAGATATAATTGCAATGAGACATCCTAAAGAGGGATCAGCAAAAGTTGCAAGCATGTACTCATCAGTTCCTGTTATTAATGCAGGAGATGGTGGACATCAACATCCAACTCAAACATTAACAGATCTGTTAACTATAAAATCACAAAAAGGAAAATTAGAAGGACACACAATTGGATTATGTGGTGACTTAAAAAACGGACGTACAGTTCAATCTTTAATCATGGCCATGTCTAGATATAAAGATACTAAATTTATACTTATATCTCCAAAAGAATTAGTAATTCCAGAATATATAAGAGAAGAAGTGCTAAAAAGAAATAATATATCTTTTAGAGAAGTAGAAAATATAGAAGAAGTAATTGAAGAATTAGATATACTATATATGACAAGGATCCAAAAAGAAAGATTCTTTAATGAAGAAGAATATTTAAGACTAAAAGATTGCTATATATTAAATAATGAAAAAATGCAAAAAGCAAAACCGGATATGATAGTAATGCATCCACTTCCAAGAGTAAATGAAATTGCAACAGAAGTTGATAGTGATGACAGAGCTGTATATTTTAAACAAGCAGAATATGGAATGTATGTAAGAATGGCTTTAATAGTTAAGTTGTTGGAGGTAATGTAATGCTACAAATAACTAGTATAAAAAATGGATTTATGTTAGACCATATAAAAGCTGGCATGGGTGTTAAAATATTTAGATATTTACATTTAGATGAACTTGGACATCAAGTTGCGTTAATTATAAATGCTGATAGCAAAAAAATGGGTAAAAAAGATATAATAAAAATCGAAAATTTAGAAAATATAAATTATACAGTGCTTGGATTACTTTCTCCAGGTATCACAATAAATGAAGTAAGAAATGAAGTTATTATAAGTAAGGTTAAACCAGAACTTCCAGAAGAAGTTCAAGATATATTAACATGCCAAAATCCTAATTGTATTACTTCGGTAGAAAATTATATACCACATAGCTTTAAGTTATTAGATAGAGAAAAAGGAAGCTATAAATGTGAATATTGTGAACAAATTATAAATCCAAGTGAGGTATAAAAGTTATGAGTTTATTAATAAAGAATGCTAATGTCATAGATGCAAATGGAAATTTTCAAGGCGATATATTAATAATAGATGGAATAATTAATCAAATTGGTAAAGAAATAAATAAAGAGGGTATTGAAGTGATTGATGCAAAGGGATATACAGTGATGCCTTCTTTTATAGATACTCATGCTCATTTTAGAGAGCCAGGGTTAACGCATAAGGAAGATATAGAAAGTGGTTCTAAAGCTGCAGCAAAAGGTGGATATACTGGAGTATGTTTAATGGGAAATACTAATCCGATTTGCTCAACAAAAGAAGTTGTAGAGTATGTTAGAAATAGAGCTAAAGAAGTTGGATTAATTGATGTTCATCAATGTGTATCAATTACAGAAAACTTTTGTGGAAAGTCTATAGAACACTTAGAAGCTTTTAATGATGATAAAGAACTTGTGGCTATAACTGATGATGGCGTTGGGGTTATGGACTCGAGTGTTATGATGAAAGCTATGGAAAAAGCAAAAGAAAGCAATTGGATTGTAATGTCTCATGCTGAAGACAAAACATTTTCTAAAATAGATATGAGAATTGCAGAAGACTTAATGACTATAAGAGATTTGTATTTAGCTAAAGTAACAGGTGCAAGATTACATATGGCCCATGTGAGTACAGTTGAATCAATTAATGCAATAAGAAGAACTAAAAATGAAGGTGGAAATGTAACTTGTGAGGTTACACCACATCATATAGGATTAACAACAGATATAAGTAATTATAGAGTAAATCCTCCAATAAGAGAAAAAGAAGATGTTAATGCAATAATAGAAGGAATTAAAGATGGGACTGTTGACTGTATAGGTACAGACCATGCGCCGCATACTGAAGAAGATAAGAAAAATGGTGCGCCAGGAATGGTAGGATTAGAAACTTCGTTTAGTATTTGTTACACAGAATTAGTAAAAAATAATAATATATCTATAAATAAATTAAGTGAATTAATGTCTAAAAATCCAGCAAATATCCTTAGAATGAACAAAGGAACAATTTCAGTTGGAAAAGATGGAGATTTAGTATTAGTTGATTTAAATAAAGAAGTAACAATTGACAAAGAAACATTTGTATCTAAAGGTAAAAATACTCCTTTCCAAGGAAGAAAATACTTTGGAGAAGTTATAAAGACTATAAGAGGCGGTAAAGTAATATATAGTAAATAGGTTTAGTATTATCATAAGTGGAGAAAGGTGAAAGTGAATATGAAAAGTTTTATAATGGATAAATTATATAAAAGAGTTGAAGAAAGAGGAGTTGTGTGCTTAGGGTTAGATACAGCTGTTGAGTATATACCTACACATGTTTTAGAAGGAAGATCATTAGAAGATGCAATATTTGAATATAATAAAGCAATTATAGATGAAACTTTAGATGTTGTAGCTTGCTTTAAAGTTCAAATAGCATATTATGAAGCTTTAGGATTAGCTGGACTTATGGCATATAAGAAAACACTAGAATATTTAAGAGAAAGAGATGCTATTATCATTGCAGATATAAAAAGAGGAGACATAATGGCAACTGCAACTCAATATGCTAAGGGGCATTTTAGTGGGGATTTTGAAGCAGATTTTATTACATTAAGTCCATACATGGGTATGGATAGTATAGAACCATATATGCCATATATGGAAAGTGGAAATAAGGGTGTTTTTGTATTAGTTAGAACTTCAAACCCAGGGGCTGAAGATATAGAAAATATAGATACAAAAGATAATAGTAAGGTTTATAAAGTTGTAGGTGATAAGCTTACTAAAATGGGTGAGTCTGTAAAAGGTGAATGTGGATATTCAGCAATAGGTGGAGTTATTGGATGTACTCATGTTGAAGAAGGTAAGGAAATAAGAGAAAGATATAAAGATATGTTCTTCTTAATACCTGGATATGGTGCACAAGGTGGAAAGGCAGAAGATGTAGCTTTATACTTAAGAGATGGAAATGGTGGAGTTGTAAACTCATCAAGAGCTATTCTTTTAGCATATAAAAAGGAAAATAAACCAGAAGAGTTTGCTGCTTGTGCAAGAAGAGAAGCTATAAGAATGAGAGATGAAATAAGAAACGCAGTTAATAGTCTTTAGGAGGATGGAGTTTATGAAGTACACACAAGGAAAAATATTATTAAATCAAGAAATTCAAAATGGAATCTTTAAGATGGTTGTTGAAGATAAAAATGAAGCAAAAGCAGGTCAGTTTTATATGCTTAAGCATAATGGAGCAACTCTTCTTCCAAGGCCTATAAGTGTATGTGAAACTGATGGGGAAACACTTACTTTTGTTTATGCTGTTGTAGGTGCTGGAACTAAGGAATATGCAGAGCTAAAAGTGGGAGATACAATAAGTTTAAATGGGCCTTTAGGTAATGGATTTAACTTAGAAGAGGACTATGGAAGAGTTGCTTTAGTAAGTGGAGGAATTGGTACAGCACCAATGTTAGAACTTTCTAAAAGGCTAAGAGAAAAGAATAAAGATATAAAAATGGATCTTTATTCAGGATTTAGAGATGATGTATATTTAATAGATGAAATAAATGAATTTGTTGATAAAAGCTTTGTTTCTACAAATACAGGAAAATATGGTCATAAGGGATTTGTAACAGAAATATTAGATTTAGATAAATATGATACAGTATTATGTTGCGGTCCTGAAGTTATGATGAAAAGAGTTGTAGAAATGTGTAAAGAAAAGCAAGTAAAAGTATATGTTTCAATGGAAAAACATATGGCTTGTGGAGTAGGAGCATGTCTAGTGTGTACTTGTAAGACTAAAGATGGAAATAAAAGAACTTGTAAAGATGGTCCAGTATTTGATGGATACTATGTAGAATTATAAAAGACCAAAGGAGAAGATAAAATGTTAAAAGTTAATATAAATGGATTAGATTTTAAAAACCCAGTAATAGCGGCATCAGGAACCTTTGGTTTTGGAGCAGAATATAACAATTTTTATGATGTAGGAATTTTAGGAGGTATTTCATCAAAGGGATTAACTTTAAATGAAAAGGCAGGAAATGATGGTATAAGAGTTTTTGAAACTCCATCAGGAATGATGAATTCAGTTGGCCTTCAAAATCCAGGAATAGATAGATTTATATCAGAAGAACTTCCAAAGATGAAGGAATTAGGAACTAACATTATAGCAAATGTTGGTGGTGGATGTATGGAAGATTATGAAATTGCTTTAGATAAGCTTAGAGGAACAGCTATTGACATGATAGAACTTAATATATCATGTCCAAATGTAAAGAGTGGAGGAATGGCTTTTGGAATTAAATCAGAAGTTGCTTATGAGGTTGTTAAGAAAGTTAAAGCGATAGTTGATAAGCCACTTATGGTTAAGTTATCTCCTAATGCAGAAGATATCGTAGATATGGCTATTAAATGTCAAGAAGCAGGAGCAGACTCTTTATCATTAATTAATACATTAAAGGGATTAGCAATAGATCCATACAAGAGAAAAGCTGTGTTTAATAATGTATATGCAGGGGTATCAGGACCAGCAGTTAAGCCAGTAGCTTTAAGAATGGTTCATGAAGTTGCTAAGGCAGTAGAAATACCTGTAATAGGTTTAGGTGGAATAACAACAGGGTTAGATGCCATAGAATTCATGATGGCAGGGGCTTCAGCAATTCAAATAGGAACAGTGAACTTCTTTAATCCAATGGCAGGAAAAGAAATTATCGAAGAAATGGAAGCATTTTGCAGAGATCAAGGTATTAAAGATATTAATGAAATAGTAGGAATAATATAAAATAACATAAAATAGAGCTATAAATGTATTTACATTTATAGCTCTACTTTAATAGTGTATTAGTAAAAGTTATTTTATCAAAGTTCCTTGATGAAAAATAATTTTCCAGTATTTATCATTATATGTCCATATTGAACTTCTAATAGATTTAATGGTTATGTTATCTTTAATAAATTCTTTCTTCAATTTATATTTTGCTAATACACAATTTTCAGATATTTTTAATAAATCAAACTCTATAATTTTAAAGTTCGCATCGGCTTCATGAAATGTATGTCCTTCAGAATATTTATATATCTCTCCAAAATCCATATATATACCCCCTTTTTGTATAATACAATACAATTATACGGTAAATATTGAATAACTCACATATAATTATAAATAGATTAGTTTATTTAAGAGGATATTTAGTTAGGAGTAATTCAAATTGTGCAGTGTGGTATAAGAAAAAATAAATACATATAACATTATGCATAAGTGTATTTAGTAGTTGCTAAAAAAGCTTTATCAAAACTTATGTTTTGATAAAGCTTTTTTTTATGCTATATATTCTTCAGCATCTTCTTGCCATTCTTCAACTTCATCACCAAGTTCTTTTATAGAAGAAGCATAGAATACAGGGTCTTTTCCAGCTTTCTTTTGGGCAATATAATCATTTAATGCAGAGATAGCAATCTTACTTAACATTACTATTGCAATTAAGTTTAAGATAGCCATTAAGCCCATAAATACGTCAGCTAAGTTCCATACTAAATCCATTGATGCAACTGATCCAAATAGAACCATTGCAGCAACTAAGATTCTATAGATATATAAGTATATCTTTTTATCAGAGATAAATTGTATATTAGTTTCACCATAGTAGTAATTACCTATAATTGAACTGAAAGCAAATAATAATATACAGATAGTTATAAATGTTCCACCCCAAGAACCAACTTGAGAAATTAATGCCATTTGAGTAAGTTCTATTCCTTTAACAGATCCATCTAATGGTGCTCCAGATAATAGAATGATAAATGCTGTAGAAGTACAAATGATTAATGTGTCAGTAAATACTCCTAAAGTTTGAATTAAACCTTGTTTTACAGGGTGAGATACTGTAGCAGTAGCTGCAGCATTTGGAGCAGATCCCATACCAGCTTCATTAGAGAATAAACCTCTTTTTATACCTTGTAATAAAGCTGCACCAATACCACCACCAACTACTTGCTTAAATCCAAAAGCACTTTCAAATATAGTTTTAAATAAGTTTGGTATTTCTTTGAAGTTAATTACTATGATGAATAAAGCAATAACTATATAAGCAACAGCCATTATTGGAACTAAAATACTTGAAATTTTGGCTATTCTATTTACTCCACCAAATATTATTATTAATGTTAATGCTGTTAATATAATACCGATTAATAGTTTATTTGAATTGAATGATGAACTAAATGCAGCTGTAATTGTATTAGATTGAACAGAGTTAAATGCAAATCCAAAGCAAACAATAATAAGAACAGAGAATGATACACCCATCCATTTTTTCCTTAATCCCTTTTCCATATAGTATGCTGGGCCACCTCTAAAGCTATCACCATCTTTAACTTTATAGATTTGAGCTAAAGTTGATTCAATGAAAGCTGAAGCTGAACCTATTAGAGCAATAAGCCACATCCAGAAAACAGCACCAGCACCACCTATAGCAATTGCTGAAGCAACTCCAGCTAAGTTACCAGTACCAACTCTTGATGCAGTACCTATACAAAATGCTTGGAATGAAGAGACTTGTCCTTTGCTTTTTTCTTTTGAATTAGTACCTTCGCCAAGTAATTTAAACATTTCTTTAAAGTTAGTAAATTGAACAAATTTAGTTTTAAATGTGAAATATACTCCAATTGCTATAAGCATTGCAATAAGGATATAAGTCCAAATAAAATCATTAATAGATAAGATAAAATCATTTATAAAATCCATATATTTTTCCTCCTTCGTTATGAGATAATTCGCGTTCTTTTTCTATAGTATACAATGAAAAAGGAAAAAATGCAAGAAGACAAAGAGAATTATTCAAAAAAACAGTTTTAAAATATAAAAATGACATAATTGTTAAAAAAAATGAATAAGAGTGCAAGTTGAGATTCAAAAAACTAAAAAAATAAAAGCAGTTCAAGGACTGCCTTTATTTTTTATTAATTAAATATTCCATTTATTATATTTGTTATAGAGTTTCTTTGTACATCTGTATCAGATTCTGGGCTAGTGTTATCATTTGTAGTATCGTTAGTATTATCATTATTACCAATATCCTCATCAGGAGTATTAGTAGTAGCTTTTATTTTAAGTTCTACAGTTTCATCAGACTTAATTTTTTCTGTATATGAAACTAGTGTATATTGTCCTGATGTAATATTACCAGAAACTGAAAGGCCATTGAATGAGTATTTGATTCCTCTGTTATTTAATATAACAATAGCATCTAATAAATCCATATTTGCTCTTAATCCTATTTGAGATAGGTCAATATACTCTTCTGCTTGTGTATCATCTTCTTGAGTTGGTACAACAAAAGGATAATCATCTGCATTTGGATTTGCATTAGGTTTTTTGATAAATACTTTATTTACTAAAAGGCTAGCAGGAGTATTTTCAGTAGCTAGTTTGTTATTTGAGCTATTTACAGCAACGCTAACATGGACGTCACATACTGATTTTGGCTCAGTACCTTTAATAAAATACTCAGTTTTAACCCTGTTACCTCTTTGGTCTTCATAACATAGGTCGGTAGGAGATTTACCAGAATCTTTACAAACCTTTGCTTGAACTAGACCAGAAGGAGCATCGATATCTTTATATTCTAATCCTTCATGAGCTACAGCCATTATTTTACCAAATAAAGATGCAGCACTAGAACTTTTACCACTCATTCTCTTTGGATTATCATATCCAATCCAAACAGATCCAGAATAATATGGAGTTAAGCCAGCGAACCAGAAGTTATCTGAAGAATTAGTTGTACCTGTCTTACCAGCAACAGGAATATCGCTAAATTCTGCACTACTAGAAGAACCTTTTAGAATATCATAAATAATATATGATGTTTGAGGTGAGAATAAATTAATTGTCTCAGGTTCTTTTTCTAATAATACATTACCACTAGCATCTTCTACTCTAGTGTAAAGTATTGGTTCATATCTTACACCGTTATTTCCAAAAGCTCCATATGCTGAAGCTAAAATAGTAGTATTACCACCATCTCTGTTTCCGATTGGTTGTTCAAATTGACCAAGTGCTAATGCAGACATTGTATGAGATTCAGATGCATATTTAAGCCCAGATTTTTCACCATAATCTAGAGCGGTATCTAAACCTAGCATATCAACAGTTTTAATTGAAGTTAGATTTTTTGAATATGTTAATGCTTCTCTTGCAGTAACATATCCAGCCATAGAACCATTAGCGTTTTTAGGAACTACAGATCCAAAATTATATTTTTTTAGTATTTCATCTGAAACTGAAGTATCGTCAAGTGGAGTACCTGCAGTTATTAATTTTGTATCAATGGCAGGTCCATAGACTGTTAATGGTTTAGTAGTTGATCCTATAGATTTTAAGTCAAAATAAGCTCTATTAAGTGAAGTTGGTGGTTGATTTCCACGACCTCCAATAAGTACCTTAACTTGACCGGTTTTATAGTCTATTATTGTAGCTGATGCTTGTAATAATGGAACACCATCACTATCAGTTTCATCAACAGAAGTATCATCTACTTGTAAGTTTGATCTATCATTTAATATTTCTTGTACTGCATTTTGCATTTCAACATTTAGTGTAGTATAAATTTTTAATCCACCGTTTACTAATAATTTTTCTACTTCATCTTCTGTATACTTGTATTTTTCAATTAAGTCTTCTTTTACTTGCTCAACTGCAGGGTATACAAACCATTCATGATTTACTTGAGAGTCAGTATTTAGTTTTTTAAAATTAAAGTTATTAGCTTCAGCATCTGCATAAGCAACATCAAAATCTTCTTGAGAAATATAACCCAATTCAAGCATTTTGCTTAACACTGTTTTAGTTCTGTTAATATATCCATTAGGATAATTTGAAGCACCAGTATTATAAGCACTATAAGTAGTAGGGGCTTGGGTAATACCTGCAATATAAGCACATTCTAGTAATGTAAGGTCTTCTGCATGTTTACCAAAGAAATATCTTGAAGCAGCTTCTACACCATAAATATGACCACTTAAAGGGATAGTGTTTAAATAAGTTCTTATAATTTCTTCTTTGCTTAATTCTTTATCTAATTGAACAGCTAGAACTATTTCTTTTATTTTTCTATTAATTCGATCTATTGAACTAGATTCTGAAGCGGCTTCTGATGATAAAATAGTATTTTTTATTAATTGCTGAGTAATAGTAGAAGCACCATGTATTCCATTTTGTTTACCCAATATTACCATTACATCTCTAGCAGCGGCTCCTAATATTCTCTTGATATCAATTCCACCATGGCTCATAAAACGCTCGTCTTCTATTGCGATATATGCGTTAATTAAATTTTGCGGCATTTCATCATAAGAAATAATATATCTAATTTCAGTTGATGGTAAGTCATCTATAAATTCACCTTTATCATCATATAATACTGATGGTTGATTTAAATTATAAATAGCATTTACATCTAATGAAGGTGTTGTCTTAATTACAGCGACTACATATCCAACGCCTACAACACCGATTAATAATCCTAGAATTAATATTGTAAGGAAAAAGTATTTGAAAAATCTTTTAATTTTCGATGGCTTTTTCTTTAAGCTTTTTTTCGTGTTTTTGGATTTAACTACTTTTTCTTTTGGATTTTTTGATTTATTAGAATCTTTAGCCATTAGTTCCTCCTTTTATTTATATAAAATATAATATTCAATTCAATTATAGCATATTAATTGTAATAGTAAAATAATAACTATTAGGGTGATAGTATGAAGTATTATACAAAGAAACCTAAGTATCATTATAAAATAAATACTAAGCGAAGTAAGTTTCCATATGGATTGTTAATAATTGTTTTGCTAATTATGGTGTTTAATGGAGTTTTTTATATGTTTAGCAAGAGGATATTAGCATCTGTACTTAGTGTTGGAGAAGTTAAGATGAAGTCTGAAGCAGTAAGAATTATAAATGAAGAAAGTGTTAAGGTTTTTTCTGAGGATTTTAATTATGAGGATATTATAAACATAGAAAAAGATAGTGAAGGAAATATAACTATGGTAAGAGCAGATACTGTTAAACAAAATTATTTAGCATCTCAAGTCGTATTAAATTGTGATGAAAAATTATCTGAACTTGGTGATTTGGGGGTTAAAATACCATTAGGGTATTTAACTAATAATATTATGTTTTATAATATAGGACCTAAAATTACAGTGAAAATGCAACAAGTAGGTAATATAACAACATCATATGAATCAGAGTTTGAAAGCGCTGGAATTAACCAAACAAGACATAAAATTTATTTAAATGTAGAAGCGAAAATGAGAATTGTTGTACCGTTTCATAGTGATGAAATAGAAGTTACAACTCAGATTCCAGTTTCTGATACTATAATAGTAGGGAAAATACCAGATACAGCAATAAATATGAATGGATCTAATTAATTTAAAAAAGTGGTGAAAGCCACTTTTTTATTTTTATAAAATATAAATATGTTTAATTATATAAGGTTTACTATGTAAATGGATATAATTTAATTACACTATAACTTCAATGTTTTATTAATTATCTTATTAAATACCAAATTGCTTTAATATAAAGTATGACATATAATTTAAATATAAATAATATGGAAATAAAAAGGAGAATTAAAAATATGAATATAGCATGGATTGGAACAGGCGTTATGGGAAGTTCTATGGCAAAAAACTTAGCAGAAAATGGGTATAATGTTTATGCATTTAGTAGAACACTTTCTAAATGTGAGCCTTTAAAAGAATTTGGGATTACAGTTACTAGTACTATTAAAGAATGTGTAGAAAACGCAGATGTTGTATTTACTATCGTAGGATATCCAAAGGATGTTGAAGAAGTGTATTTAGGGGAAGAAGGCATATTCAAATATGCAAAAGAAGGTACATATTTAATAGATATGACAACTTCATCTCCTTTATTAGCTAAGAAGATATATGATTTAGGTAAGAAATTTAATGTTTTAGATGCACCTGTTTCTGGTGGAGATATTGGAGCAAAAAATGCAACTTTATCAATAATGGTTGGTGGAGACAAAAAAGATTTTGATTCTATGTATAGCTTATTTGAGTGTTTAGGTAAAAATATAATATATCTTGGAGAAATAGGAAGTGGACAAAATTGTAAAGCATGCAATCAAATTGCTATAGCAGGGACAGTTGCGGCTGTAGCTGAATCAATTATTTATGCAAAAAAAGTAGGACTTGATACAAAAACTGTTTTAGATGCTATATCTAAAGGAGCAGCAGGAAGTTGGCAAATGCAAAATAATGGATATAAAATGATTGAAAAAGATTATGCACCAGGATTTTTTAATAAGCATTTTATAAAAGATATGAAAATTGCTAAGGAGGTAATGGATGAAAAGGGAGAAGAGCTTCCTATACTTAACAAAGTACTTGAGATGTATGAAGAATTAGCTAAAGATGGATTTGAGGATATGGGGACTCAAAGTATTATTGAAAAATATTTATAAATAAGGTTTAATAGAAAAATAATATAAACAGTTGAGGAGGACATAAAGTGATTGAAGTAGGAATAATAGGAGAGGCTAAAGATATTGTTAGTGAAAATAATATTGCTAAGACTTTAAGAAGTGGAGAGTTAATGGTATATGCTACTCCTGCAATGATTGCGCTTATGGAAGAGGCAGCTTATAAAAGCATTCAAGGTGAATTAGAAGAAGGAAAAGGTAGTGTTGGAACACTAATGAATGTAAAACATCTTGCTAGTACACCAATTGGAATGAATGTAACTGCAAAAAGTGAATTAATTGAAGTTGATAGAAGAAGGCTTGTATTTAAGGTCGAAGCTTTTGATGAACGTGATAAAATTGGTGAAGGTATCCATGAACGTTTTATAATTGACAATGAAAGTTTTCAAAATAAAACAGATAATAAATAATTTTTATTAAAATAAAAGCTAGTGAAGGCATTGTAATCACTAGCTTTAACTATGTTTATTAATTATTTGCTTTCCCAATTAAATACATAAGGAACATTTCTATAGTAACCTTCGTAGTCTAATCCGTAACCAACTACAAATAAATCTTCTATTTCAAAACAACAATAATCAGGTTTTAAATCAACTTTTCTTCTAGAAGGTTTATCAAGTAAAACACAAGTTTTAACAGATTTAGCACCTAATTTCTTTACATGGTTTATAACAAACTCCATTGTATATCCAGTATCCATGATATCATCAACTATTATTACATCAAGGCCTTCAATATTATCTGGAATATCATTTACAACAGTTACAGTACCAGTACTAGTTTCACCATGACCATAACTAGAAGTTGTCATGAATCCAACTTTTGCTTTTAAATCTAAAGCTTTAAAGATATCAGCTCCAAAAACAAAGCTTCCTCTTAATAAAGGTAATATATAAACTTCCTTACCTTCATAGTCTTTTGTTATTTCTTCACCTAGTTCTTTTACTCTAGCTTTGATTTGTTCTTCAGAGAAAAGAATATTACGTTTTTTATCTTCCATGTTAAAACCCTCCATTACGATATAATTACTATATTATTATATGAAAAAAACTATTCTAATAATCAGATATTAAAAAGAAACTAAAAAATATATATCTTTTTAGACAATATTTTTAATAATAATATAAATTTTAACAAGTTTTTATACGTTTTGCAACTCAAAATTTGATAACTATTAAAGGATAGAATTATTTACATTTAAATTAGAATAAGATAAAATATAGTGAAATATGGAATTGAATAAAATTTCATGAAAAATTATATGTTTACATATCATAGGGCAAAATATTAATGAGTTTGTTAAAGTGATATATAAACAATGTTTAAATTGAGGTGAAAATATGATATATGGAAATATAGATGGAGTAAAAAAATCTGCTATAGAAGAATTAGATAGATTATATAAAGTAAAATGCCCGAAGGATGAAGTTTGCTCAAGGGAAATAATCGAAGTTATTTCTAGAGTATCAGCATTTATTGAAAGAGAAGTAAGTGTTGCTATTGATAGAAGGGGAAACATAAAATCTATAGCCATTGGTGATTCAACATCTGTTGAAATTGAAGCTTTAGATATTCGTGAAAAGAGATTAGCAGGAGTAAGAATTATTCATACACATCCAAATGGAATGAGTAATTTGTCTGCACTAGATATAAGTGCATTAATTAAATTAAAGCTGGATGCTATTGTAGCAATTGGAATTTATGAAGATAAAATTTTAGATTGCTCATTAGGAATGCTTACAGTTACAGATGATAAATTAGATTATGAGGAAATTGGTAATATATCTTTAGAGGAAATTACAAAAATTCATATTTTAAATAAAATAAGCTATATTGATTCTTTAGTAAAAGAAAAAGAAATAATTGAAGATGATGAAGAAAAGGCAATCTTAGTTGGTTCTGATACAAGAGAAAGTTTAGAAGAACTTAAGGAATTAACAAAAGCTTGTGATATACCAGTGCTAGAAAGTGTATATCAAAGCAGAAGTAAAATTGATGCAGCATTTTATATTGGAAGAGGAAAGGTTCTTGAAATTGCCCAATTAAGACAAAAGTTAAGAGCTAATGTAGTTATTTTTGATGATGAATTATCAGGATCACAGGTAAGAAACTTAGAAGCTGCAATTGGAGCTAAAGTAATTGATAGAACAACGCTTATACTAGAAATATTTGCAAGAAGAGCAAAGTCTAGAGAAGCTAAGATTCAAGTTGAACTTGCTCAGTTAAAATATAGAATGAGTAGACTTCAAGGTTTAGGTACTATAATGTCAAGAACTGGTGGAGGTATTGGTACTAAAGGACCTGGTGAAAAGAAGTTAGAAACTGATAGAAGACATATAAAAGAACAAATATATGATTTAAATGATGAATTAAAGAAAATCAAAAAGATAAGAGAAACTCAAAGGGAGAAAAGAAATAAGGAAAGTATCCCAAAGGTATCTTTAGTTGGATATACAAATGCAGGAAAATCAACATTAAGAAATGCTCTTTGTGATGTAGCAGCTCAAAAGGAAGTTGTAGGCAAAGAAAAAGTCTTTGAAGCAGATATGTTGTTTGCTACATTAGATATAACTACTAGAGCAATAGTTCTTAAAAATAAGGGAGTAATTACGTTAACTGATACAGTTGGTTTTGTAAGAAAACTTCCTCATGATTTAGTAGAGGCATTTAAATCAACATTAGAAGAAGTTATATATTCTGATCTTTTATGTCATGTTGTTGATACATCAAGCGACACAGCTTTAGAGCAAATTAGAGCAGTTGAAGAAGTTTTAGCTGAATTAGGAGCTAAGGATAAGAAAACATTATTAGTTTTAAATAAAATTGATAAGGCTACAGAAGAGCAGATAGAAGCAATTAAAGAAGCAACTGCAGAATATGATACAATAGAAATTTCAGCAAGAGAAGGTATTAATTTAGAAGAATTATTAATGCTTATTGAAGAAAATCTTCCTTATAAAATGAAGAAGTGTGAGTATTTAATACCATACGATAGAAGTGACATGAATTCTTTTCTTCATAGAAATGGAAGAGTTTTAGAAGAAGAATATAGAGATGATGGTACTTTTATGATTGTTGAAGTTGATGACGAAAGTTATAATAAATCAAAGGATTACATCATAAATATAATAATGTAATAGTTAATAAGAGATTACTTAAGATTAAAAGATTCTTAGTTTTAGTATAAGTGTCCATAAATAGGAGTTCAATAATATACTAAAGATGAGGTGAGATTATCCATGTTTGTAACAATGAGATAAATAAATTTTAAGTAGTCTCTTTTTAACATAGGTCCTAATATTGTTATTTTAAAAATATTAATTATTTTAATAGTACTAAATTTCAAAAATCCATTCATAGGTACTTAAAGGAATAATTAATATTTAACAATATTAGGGCCATCTTTTATATTAATTAATTTTATAATGAAGTTAGTAAATTATGGAGGGTTTTACATGTTTAATGGAACTATGATGCAATATTTTGAGTGGTTCTTACTGCCAAAATGTAAATTGTGGAATGAAGCATTAAATGAAGCAGAAAATTTGAGAGAGTTAGGAATAACTGCATTATGGCTTCCGCCTGCATATAAAGGTATTGGTGGAATATATGATGTTGGATATGGGGCATATGACTTATATGATTTAGGAGAGTTTAATCAAAAGGGAACAGTTGAAACAAAGTATGGAAGTAAGGATGAATATCTACAGGCCATTAAAAAGTTAAAAGAAAATAATATTCAATGCTATGCTGATATTGTTGTAAATCATAAAATGGGTGGAGATGATGTTGAAGAAGTTGAAGCAAGTGAAGAGGAGTTTTTTAATAGGAATATACCAGTTAGTGGAGCAAAAATTATTAAAGCTTGGACAAGGTTTAATTTCCCGGGAAGAAATAATAAGTATTCGTCTTTTAAATGGGATTGGAGTGATTTTGATGGAATTGATTATGATGATAAAACAAAAAGAAATAGTATATATAAGTTTTTAAGCAAAGAATGGAATAAGTATGTTGATAATGAAAATGGAAATTATGACTATTTAATGGGCGCAGATTTAGATTTTTCAAATAGAGAGGTTATAGAAGAATTAAAATCTTGGGGCAAATGGTATTTAGAGTTTACTGGTGTTGATGGATTTCGATTAGATGCAGTTAAACATATTAGTTATGATTTTTTTGTTAATTGGCTTACGTATTTAAGAAAAGAAAGTGGAAAAGAATTATTTGCTGTGGGTGAATATTGGCATTCAAATGTAGATGTTTTATTAAATTATATAAAAAATACTAAAAATGTAATGTCCTTATTTGATGTCCCTTTACATTTTAATTTTTATGAGGCCTCAAGGAGTAATGGGGATTTTGATATGAGAAATATTTTTAAAGGAACACTTGTCGAGAGAAATTCAACAAAGGCAGTAACATTTGTTGATAATCATGATACGCAAATAGGTAGTTCTTTGCAATCTTGGGTAGAACCTTGGTTTAAGCCAATTGCATATTCACTAATATTATTAAGAATTGAAGGATATCCTTGTGTATTTTATGGAGATTATTATGGGATTCCAAGTTCTGCGTATTATGGAATTGGAAAATGTTTGGATATTTTATTGAAGATTAGGAAAAACTTAAGTTATGGAGAACAGCATGATTATTTTAATGATAAAAATTTAATTGGATGGACCAGAGAGGGAATAGATGAGGTTGAAAACTCAGGATTGGCAGTTTTGCTTACTAATAGATTAGGTGGAGAAAAGAAAATGTATATTAGTAAAAAATATGCCGGTGAAAAGTTTATTGATGCACTAGGGGGAAGTGATGAAGAAGTTTTAATTGATAATGATGGATATGGTAATTTTAAAGTTAAAAATGGAAGTGTAGCAGTTTGGATTATGAAGAAATTTACATTATAGTATGATATACTATAATGTATAGGAAAATTTAGGAGGTAAATTATTAATGAGGGTAAATTTAAAACGCTTTATACTATTTGCTATTGGATTTTTATTAGTAAGCAGTTTTTCATTTAGTGTTTATGCAGATACTTTAGATAGCGCATCAAATAAGTTTTTTACAAATAATAATATTAATGAAACATTAGATGCACAATCTGACGTATATGCAATAGGAAATAATCTAAAGTTTGCAGGGAAGGTTGAAGCAGATATTCTTGCAGCTGGAAATAACATTACTATTGAAACAGAAAGTGTAGGGGGAAGTATTAGAGTTGCTGGAGCAACAATATTAATTAATTCAAATGTAGAAAGAAATATAAATGCTGCCGCAGCTAGTGTTGAAATAAAAGAGGGAACAAAAGCAAAAGGTATATATGTAGCAAGTGGAGATGTAAATTTTAATGGAGAAGCAGAAGATTTATTTGTTAATGCTGATACAGTTACAATAAATGGAACAGTTACTGGTAACGTAAAAGTTAATTGTAGCAAATTAATAATTGGTGAAAATGCAAGGGTAGATGGAACATTTGAAGTAAGAGGAGAAGAAGAACCTATTATATTAGGGGATTTTGATAGTAGTAAAATTACCTTTGATAAAATAATCACTGATTATGACAATGAAAGTTTATTTGCTGGAATTAATATTGCAGGGAAAATTATAAGTCTTATAACTGCAATAATTTTTTGTATATTAATAACTTTATTTTGTAGTAGGTATAACAATAGAGCTTGTGAAAAACTAGAGCATAGAGGTTGGTTACCATTCTTAATTGGATTTGCAACTTTAATTGTTTTACCGATAGCTGCAGTTTTATTATGTATTACAATTGTTGGAATTCCTATTTCTGTAATAAGTTTAATTATTTATGGAATACTTATATATTTAGCACCAGTGTTTACAGGTATAATACTTGGTAGATTTATATTAAAAAATATGAATGAATATCTTTCAGCAATTATATTTACTTTAATTGTAAAGATAATTACATTTATACCTTATGTTGGTGGGATTTCACTATTCATTTGTGTTTTACTATCATTAGGTGTATTTATTCAAAATACATTTGAGGCTATTAATGATAAATAGTTAGTTAAGTTAAATAGTTGGTTGTATCAGATAAGTTTACATTTTGATACAACCTTTTTATTTGACCTAGGATATTAAATTTTTTATAATAAATTGTATGAGTACGATTTGAGGTATTAATTTATTGGGGGATAATATGGAAAAGTATAGTATTGATTTTAATGATTATGAACCTAAATATGTTCAAATAGCAGAAAATATTAAAAAATTGATTAATTCTAGAATTATTAAAGATGGAGATAAACTTCCTCCTATAAGAGAATTATCTAAAGCTTTAAAGGTTAATAATGTAACAGTGGTAAATTGTTATAATAAGCTTGTTTCTGAAGGCTATGCATATCAAAAGATGGGGTCAGGAACATTTGCAAAAAAGAGAGAAATTGTAGATTATTTTAAGAAAGAGTATTCTAAGGAAATAAAGTTGATAAAAAATAAATATGATAGCAATATTATAGATTTTACTGGAGAAAGTTCAAGAATAGTTAATTTCCCAATAAATAAATTTAAAAAAGTTATTAATGAAGTTTTAGATAGAGATGGAGCAGAAGCTTTGATTAAAGAAGAAGCTTTTGGATATTCACAGTTAAGAAGCACAATTAATGAAGTATTTTGGGATAATTCTTTAAATGTTGAAGATTTATTAATTGTATCAGGGGCTCAGCAAGGAATAGATATTGCATCTAAGGCCATTTTAAATATTAATGATAATGTTATTGTTGAAAAGCCAACTTATGCTGGTGCATTATCTGTATTTAAGTTTAGAAGAGCTAATGTATTTGAAATACCAATTGAGGAAGATGGTATAAATATTAAAAAATTTGAAGAAGTCCTTAAGAAAAATAAAATAAAATGTTTCTATACTATGAGTTATTTTCAAAATCCAACAGGTATTAGTTATAGTAAAGAAAAAAAACTTAAAATTTTAGAGTTAGCTAATAAATATGATTTTTATATAATAGAAGATGATTATTTATCAGAATTAATATTTGATGAGAATATAAAGCATGAACCTTTCAGAGTTTTAGATACTAATGATAGGGTTATTTATATAAAGAGTTTTTCGAAAATATTTTTGCCTGGAATAAGACTTGGTTATATAATATGTCCAGAGGAATTTAGAGAAAGTATTCAAAATTCTAAAATTAATACAGATATAGCAACATCTACACTAATGCAAAGAGCATTAGAGATGTATATTAAAGAAGGCTATTGGATTGGATATATAGATGATTTAAAAAATGGTTATATAAAAAGATATGAATTAATGAAAAAGCTATTAAATGAAAAACTTAAGGATTATGTAGCATTTATGGATCCAAGGGGAGGATTAAGTTTTTATTTAAATATAAAAAATAAAAATATACAATCAAAAGAATTATTTTATAAATTAAAGGAAAAAGGTGTTTATATTACTCCAGGAACAATATTTTATAGGGGATTAAATTTGGGAGAAAGTTATTTTAAGATAGGCTTTTCTCAAGTTAATGAAGATGAAATATTAAGGGGAATTGACATTATTAAGGAGGAATTACAACAGTGGCATATATAACGATTAGGGAATATGGTGAAGATAGTTTTATCGAAAAAAAATCAGAGTTTATTGGATATGCTAAAAGGGTAGAAAATGAGGAAGAAGCAAAAGCTTTCGTAGCAGAAATAAAGTCAAAGCATAAACAAGCAAGACATAATTGCTGGGCATATGTTATAGGCGAAAATATGGGAATACAAAGATATAGTGATGATGGAGAACCACAAGGAACAGCAGGTATTCCAATATTAGAGGTTATGAAGAAGTCTGATATAACAGATTGTGCAGTAGTTGTAACAAGATATTTTGGTGGAATATTACTTGGTGCAGGGGGGCTTACTAGGGCATATACAAAAGGAGCATCTATAGCATTAAAAGCCGGTGGAGTTGTTGAGAAAGTTCAAGGTGTAAAAGTATCTCTACATTTAGATTATGATATGATAGGTAAAGTACAGTATTTCTGTGGTCAAAACAATTGGCATATTGAAGATACTGAATATACTGATAAGGTTATAGTTCATATTTTGGCAGAAGTTTCAGTTGCAGATGAAATTGAAAAAGAAGCAATTGAAGCAAGTAATGGAAAGATTATTGTTGAAAAGAGTGAAAAAGATATTTATTTTAAGGAAGAAAATAGATTATTTAAAATTTTATAATTCATATATTTACACAAAAATTGTTTAATATTTTTCATTATGATATAATAAAAAAGATTTTTAGATTATTTTAAGATTTAGGAGGATGAAATAATGTCAGGACATTCAAAATGGCATAATATACAAAACAAAAAAGGTAAAGCAGATGCTAAAAGAGGGAAGATCTTTACTAAGATAGGTAGAGAGTTAATGATAGCTGTTAAAAATGGAGGACCAGATCCTGATAACAACCCTAAATTAAGAGATGCAATAGCAAAAGCAAAGGCAGCTAATATGCCAAATGATACAGTACAAAGATCAATAAAGAAAGCTTCAGGAGAGTTATCAGCAGTTGATTATGAAAGAATCGTTTATGAAGGATATGGACCATCAGGAGTTGCTGTTATTGTTGATACTTTAACTGATAATAAGAATAGATCAGCAGGAAATGTAAGAAGTGCTTTCACTAAAGGTGGTGGAAACATGGGAACTACAGGATGTGTAGGATTTATGTTCCAAGAAAAAGGTGAAATTGTTATAGAAAAGGGAGACCTTGATGAAGAAGAATTAATGATGATGGCATTAGATGCTGGAGCTGAAGACTTCAATAGTGATGAAGAAGAAGTATTCATAATCACAACTGCACCAGAAGATTTTGGTACAGTAAGAGAAGCTTTAGAAGCTGAAGGATTAGAATTCTTAGAAGCAGCAGTTAAAATGATTCCAGATACATATACTGAAATTGATGAAGATGCAGCTAAGAAATTCCAAAAGATGTTAGATTTACTTGAAGATGATGATGACGTTCAAGAAGTTTACCACAATGCTGAATTCCCAGAAGGATGGGATGAGTAATACTGTTAAATGCAGTAATAGTCAGTGTTATCAGTGTTTTTACAATATGTTTTACAGAAGGTAAAAGTAATATGAAGTAGGAAAAAAGCCTCTTCATTATGATAAATGTTAACAGAAAGCATAGTTTTGACTATGATGTTCATTTAGAAGCTACTTTTCAAAGCAGATTAGCAGATAATTTGTTATGAATAGTGCTTCTTTTTTATTGCTTAAAAACATATAAGTTAATATGGGGGTGTATTAAGTATGAGTAGAAAATCAACAGTTACAAAGGTTTGTCAACACTGTAAAATTGAAAAAAGCTTATCAGATTTCCATAGAAACAGAACAAAGACTGATGGACATAATGGAATATGTAAAGTTTGTCAGGCTGAGATAGATAAAAAGAATAAGCAATAATTTAATTAGTCACTATTCATAATTTTATTTAATTATGAAAGGTGGCTTTTTTATTTATGTTAGTAGAAGATATTGTAAAGGAATTTATTTTTGAGTTACAGGTGCAAAATTATACACCTAGAACAATAAAGGGGTATAAGAACAATATTTTAAAGTTCATGGAATACTGTAAACAAGAATTTGAAGTTTTTGAATTAGAGGAAATAAATCATATTCATATTAAAAAGTATTTTCAGTATTTATTAAGTAAAGGAAGAAGTTCTGTTTATGTAAATAATATATTAAAGAACATAAGGGCATTTTTTAAGTATTGCTATAAGGAAGAATATATAAACAGAAATATAGCTTTAAAGGTTGAATGGCAAAGAGAAAAAAGAACAGTAATTAAGACATTTAATGATGATGAAGTACAGGGGATGCTAGGGGTGTACAGCTATAAGAATTATCTTGAAACAAGGAATAAATGTATAATGGCAGTTTTATTTGATACAGGTATTAGAAACCTTGAACTTTGTACACTAGGTATATTAGATATAAAGGATACTGTTATTTATATTAAAGGTAAAGGAAGAAAAGAAAGAGTTGTTCCTATAAGTCCAATGCTTAAAAAGATAATGATAAAATATGAGAGGGCAAGAGAAGAATACATTAAAGATAGTATTATAAAAGATGATGCTTACTTTTTATCATATAGAGGAAAAAGAATGACAGGTGAAGCAGTTGAGAGAATAGTAAAGCTTTGTGGTAAGGAAGCTAAAATAAGAAGTGAAATAAGATGTTCCCCACATACTTGTAGACATTATTTTGCACAAGCACAATTAAGAAATGGATTAGATGTTTATTCATTAAGCAGATTATTAGGTCATGAAGATATAAGTATAACAAAAAGATACTTACAGGGATTAGAAGATAAAAATATTATTGAAATAAGTATTAAAACAAGTCCATTAATGAATTTGAGAATTAAATAAAATGTTAGTTAGGCAATGAATTAAGTTTCATTGTCTTTTTTTATGTCACAAATTTATAGGAGTAAGGAACTTAGCTTTATGTAAAAGGTAGTCACAGTTATTTAAGGACCTTGAACCTAAATGTATGTAGGAGGTGAAAGATATGAAGTTGGTTCATGTAATTGATATAGAAAATGAAATAATATTAGATATTTATTTTATTGATGAAGTAACAGGAAAGAAAGTTGATTATTCAGTAGAAGAATTTAGAAAAAGTATAAAACAGTAAATAGGGTGGAGGATTTGTAAATGAAAAAGGTGTTGTATTTAGAACAGGGTGAAAAATATAGTGATAAACAAGAAAGGTATTTTATGGTTCCTAATTGGTTACTTGATGAAGGTGAATATATTGAATTAGATATTTATGAAAGAATGGCATTAATATATATTATTAGATTAGTTAATAAAAAGGATAATAGCCAAAGAAAAGGTGATTTATTTTTCTTATCATCAGAGCAGTTAGCAAAGATAGGTAAATTTTCAAACTCAAAAGCAAAGCAAGTATTAAAAAAGCTACAGGAACATGGGTATATTAAAAAAATAAGAACAGGAAATAATTTAATTGGTAAAGCTAATACATATAAAGTGATGAACTTACAACCAAGATATGTAGAAGGAAAAGAAGTAGATTTAAGTGAAGTAGAACATAAATTATTAGAAGAAGATTTTAATGAATTATTATATAGGTGCAAGGGTGTTGCTTATTATTATTCTGATGAAGAAAAATATTCACATAGAAAAGCATTACCATTATTAATTGATTATGATAGTGGTAAAGTAGGATGTTTTGTTGATGGTTAAATAATTTTAACAATGGTATATGAGGGTGTTTGGGTATTAAATTATTGATAATTATTAGAACACATTGTAATTTAAATGGTTACCATATGTACTCTATAAAGAACATATATTAAAGAACATAAATAAAGAAATAATTAATTAAGAAGTATTTGCATTAATTTCATTAATGACAACACAATATAGATGTTTGCTTTATTAATTATGAAACATAATGCAACAGAATAAAATTGTATAACTAAGAAAAGTGAGAGTATAGCAATGTTTAATGAATGTAATAAAATTAATATGTTGCATATCAAAATGGAAAAAATTATAATGTAAATAAAAGTAAAGATATTAAAGGGGGAAATATGAAGTTATATCATATGGCAAAAAAGGGATTATTAAAGGAAAATCAGATATTAGAATCAAAAAGTATTAATGATATAAAGTGTATGGATGATTATACTACTTCTTTGTTACAAGAATACTTTAATAAGTCTTTTAGTAAAGGGGTATGTGTTCATGGTGAACATTATTTTGCTATAGGTGGTGCATTTACATATATTCATCCAGTAACAGAATTAATATTAGAAAAAGGTAGACAAGCAATAGATAAGAATTTACCTTCAAGGGCAAATGCTATTTTTGCAATTGATAATTTAGATAAATTTAATCAATTATGTTCTTTAATGAATATTAATATAAGTGATTATGATATTTGGGAAGTTGAAGCAGAAAACATCTTTAAGGCTGATATGTTTTTAGTAGATACAATTCAGAAATTGGTAATAGAGAATCAATCTATGCTTGTTGCATCAATGTTAACTGATTATTATTGGCAAGGAAAGGCATTAAAAGAATTTCTGAAAAATGATGAAAGTTTTTGGGAATATATTTTAGAACCACCTGTTAAAATTATTCAAAAGATAGAGTAAATAAATTTTAAATAGTTGGAGGAATTATATGGTTTATATGGGGAAAATATTAAGTTAGGATATGCTCATAAAGTAATTAATCAAGATAGGTTTATTTATCCAATACTTGGATTAAAATTAGATAAAAATAGTATTTTAAAAGTAGGGTATGTTGACTTTGTTGATAGTAATTATTTGTTCAATAATATAATTGATAAGGAATTACAAAGTGATTTTTTATTTATAAATGAATTTAATAAAGTGACAACATTTGCTGTTATTGATTTGAGGAAGTATAATAATTATAAAAATATATGCAAGGATGGCAATAATTCATTAGCATTACAAATTTTAAAACAAACAATTGGGGCATTATATTTAGCAATATATAGTAAACAAAAAAGCCCAGATTGTGAAAGAAAAATAGTTATAAGTAATAAGGCAATACTTGAAGTTGAAGAAGGTTTAAACTCTTATATGTCTATATATAATGGAAAATATATGATATGTCCTAATATTGTAAGTGAAGAATTAGTAGCAAAAAATATAGATTATGATATGGACAGTATAAAAGATGTATTAGAAATATTAAAAAAAGATTTTAAATATAAAACTGATTATGAAAAAAAGATTTGTAAGACATTAGAGATTATTTATTCAATATATAATGAGGGGTATTCTTCAGAAAGAGTTATTAAATGGGCAATTGCTTTAAACTATATTTTTAGAGAAAATGATGAGCATGAATTTGATAGTACATATATTGGAAGAAAGTTAAGGATAATTTTCAATGTAATAGATAAAAAAGAAATATATCAAAACTTGCCAAAGTATATATTTAAGGAACCTAAAAAAACTAGGAAAATAAGTGGTATTGTTATTAGTGTTTATAAAAGTGTAAGAAATGATTTGATGCATGGAAAAATAGATTTTTACACAGAATATGGAATTTGTAATGTAGAAGAATTACTTATCCTTAAAGTTACAGTACATGAATTATTAAAATTTATGACTAAAGATGAATATATAAAGAAGTTCAAAAATATTAAGGAATTTAGTGAATTTATTGAAGCCAAGGAAGCTGAAAACATAAGAATTAGAAAGCAAAATAAATAAATATTGTATCAAAGTAATATTTACATAATATAGTTACTATTATATAATGATTATGTTTTTACTGATGTTTTCAGTTAAGGTAACTGTTAATATGCTTTGAAGTAAAAAGTAGTAATAAACCTAGTAGAACAGTAAAATAATTGGTAAGTGATGATGACGTTCAAGAAGTTTACCACAATGCTGAATTCCCAGAAGGATGGGATGAATAGGACTTTTAAGTAAATTTAGTAGTTCTAGAAATGGGTGAAAACTGAATTGACTATGGAATACATAATGAAAACCATAGTACTTTCGATATTAAATACCTTTTGTTTTTACTGATGTAATAGCAAAAGGTATTTTTATTTCAAATATGAAAATGGAGAAGGAGGTTTATCTCAATTAAAAAAGTATAAACCTTCTTTAGCTTTAAAATAGCATTTAAAAAAAGTATTTTATATAAAAGATATTACCAAATTTCATTAAATTCAGTTGTAAAAATTAATTTTGGATCGTTTGTTTCTACTGTATTTGGTATAGGTTTTCTATTCATTTTCCCAAATCCAATAGGTATATAGAAAGTAAAAGGTAGAGGTTTTATTCCAGATTTTAAGTCATTAAAATAATTTAATAAAGCATTTGTAGAACTGGTGTAATGGCTATTATTTAATACAATATCACAATATTTAAATATTGAACCATATGCTGAGTATTCAGAAATTGTTTCAGTTGTTGTGCCTCCATATATAGTTGACATATTATAAATATATTCAGCCGTTTTAAAGCTTGGCCAATAGCCTTTGCCATATACCATATTATGAAAAAACAGATCATGGTTCAGTTCTTTATTATTACTTAATTTAAATGCTTCATAAAGTTGCATAGTAAGAATTTTCATTTTTAAAAAATCATGTCCGTCAGCATTCCATTTAGAGTTAGAATATTTAAGCCATAATAATGATCTTAGATAGGTTGCTTTTAAGTCAGCATACTTTTCAAAAGCAGAAATATCAGAAGTATTTGATATTACTTCAATAAGTGAATTTTCAAAGCCAGTACCTCTTTCATTATAATCAATTATTCCATCATGATTTTCATCAAATCCAGCAAGTAATTCTTTATATAAATTACTATGGAATAAAGTATCATTAGATTTGGCATAGCTTAGTATAGTTGGTTGTAAGCTATGAAGTATAGAATTAGAATTATAGTAAAGTGTTTTTGTTAATAATTCATTCATATTATTATTACTAAGAGATATAAGGTGACCATGATAAGAGGCAAGTTTAGTATTATTTGTGAGATCTACTCCCTTTATATAATATGAACAGGAACCTATACCTCTTTTTTCAGCATCATTGTAAAGATAGTATCTAAAGAGTGGAGAATCAACCCAAAGTGTAGATACTATTTGTTGTTTTTTAATTTTGGCTATAGGGACATCATGAATGAATTCAGTTGGGAAGTGGTATTCTTTTTTTAGTTTTTTTGACTCCAACATTGGGAGGGTATTGAAACAATAACGAGCGCAAAAAGTATCAAGTGCTACGCAATCTAAAGAGGCCCAAATAAAACCTTCAGGAATAGGTTGTGCCTCAGTAGGAACAGCATGAACAACATTTACTATATTAATATTATCAGAAATATTAACAATTAATATTCCTTGACTTTGCACAGCTTTAATAATATCACATTGTGTTCCAGAGAATCCGGCAGTGCGTTTTATAATATACCTTCCATATTTATCTCGCATAGGGAGATGAGTATTCCCATCTATTTTCATAATTAATGGAGAGTGTGGAACTAAACTTCTATAGCTCGGTATTTTAGTGTTTTGAGATCCATAAAGCCAATTTGTATCAGATGGGTTTTCAGTTACTGCACATTGAAGTGGATAAAGTCCGAGTCCAAGATTTTTAAGTGCATTAGTAATTAAATCTTGAGCATGAAGTTTCATGGTAGGAACATTAATTAAAACACAACAAGGATAAAGTTTTATATCTTCTAAATCTGAACTATTTCCGCCAACAATAACCTTATGCAAAACAATTTCAGAATAATTTTGACCATCAGGAATATCAATAGTTCGCCCTCTAGATCTATCTATTTGTAATTGGTTAATATCATAAATCATCATTTTATTAATAGCTTCACCAGGAGAAAGGTAAATACCTTTACAGCTTTCCTCGTAACCATTCATTGGATTATCATCTTCATCACTAGTACAGTGATAAGATAAATATTTACGAGCAAAATAAAATCCCCATCCGCCATAAAAGTTATCATCATCACCATAAAAATCATGAGATCGTCCTTCAAATATTGCTTCATTAGTTATTGTATGCTTAGTATACTTACTATATTGAACACCATAAAGCTCAATGCTGCAGCCACCTTCTGCAATAGCCATATGAGAGTAATGGATATTAGCATAATCGTGGAACCAGCGCATAATGGCAGCAATTATACTCCAATTTGTATTTAAATAAATCATTAAGCCAGCACCGTGAGTAGTAGGATCAATACATATAGGAGAAATTAAATTAGGTTTGAATATTAATAGCTTATTATTAGATATATCTTCTTTAACTTTCAGTATAAAATTTGTTTCTTCATCTAATTTAGCTAGCATTATGGAAACAGCAGAATATATATAATTAATTCTATTTTGAATTTGTTGCCAACTTTCATTATCTTCTTCATTAGAATCTATATATTCTTTTAGTAAATCTGGAATATCTGTATAAGCGTTGTTAACATTTAATCTTATACCAGTGATTGAAGAGCCGTATTTATCCATATCAGCAATGTTTATATTGACTAGAATTTCTTTATTAATTATATTCATAATAATGTTACCTCATTTTAAAAAATATTAATTCTAATCATTAAAATTTCTATAGGGATATCCCATTTGAGAAGAATCATATCTTCCTAATAAATATTTGTAATATTCGGGACCATATAGTTTTTCAAGAGTGGTAGGTGGATATTCATATGATTCTGAAGTGATTTGATATTGTGCTCCTAGTGGCTCAATTACTTTAAGCTCTGACCAAGGATTGTCAAGTGAAGGGGTTAAATTAATATCAGTAATAATTGCTTTTTCTGTAGAGGCTAAAATTGTTTCTTGTTCATATTCTTGTAGTTCAATGTTATTGAATAGAAACCTATTGCAATTGTACTTGAAATTACAAGTAATAGTTAAACCTTTTGAAATAGATGGTTGATTAATGCTTGAAGAGTTAGTAGTAAGATTATTAGTATTAATATTACTTGTGACTATTTCTGCTGTAGCATTAAAGAAGTTAATTCCATTACGTTTTACTGATACTGTTACTGTGTCTCCATTACGGTGTAGTGTAATTTTTTCTGCAAGTTTTTTTTGAAAGCCTAAGATTTCGCGACCAATAAGCATAGCCATATCTTGATTATTTGATAAAACTACATCTAACATATAGTTATAAGATTCATTATTATATAATACAGGTATAATAATTCCTGCTTCTGAATAAGGGGTTCCTAAGCTAATATAGGGAATATGACATACATATACAATTACCATTGAAGAAGCTGGTTTAAGTTGTGGTGGTAATATTTTTTCTAATATTTTTATATCTGTGTTCCAAAACAAATTTAAAGTTTCTGTTCCATGAGTAGTTATTTTAGATAAACCTTTATTTATTGCTTTTAAATCATCTGGAGTTTTAATAAAACTACATTTTTTAGACATAAAACTTCACCCCTATTTAATAAATTTTTATTATACATATTATGACTTATGATTACAAAATGTTACATAAGAAATTCTTTATAAATAATAGAGTTAATATTAGTGAATTTTACATAAATTTCATTTATAGTATGTTGGCAATAGTAGATACTTTATAATTTATTGGAGCTGTATGTTTTTAGTTTACAGTTCCAATAAATTATAGTGATAGTTTAAATACTTATTAGTGAAATTTTTACCATATTTCTTTAAAATGAGCTGTAAATATTAGTTTTGGATCATTTGTTTCAATGGTATTAGGAACTTTAATTCCGTTTAGTTTTCCAAAGCCATGAGGGACAAAGAAGGTAAAAGGTAAAGGTTTTTCTCCAGAATTTAAATCCTTGAAGTAATCTGATAGAGCAGTTGAGGGATTTTTGGTATAATTACCAGAATTTTTTACTATATCACAATATTGAAATAAACATCCATATGGTGAAGAAAGGGAAATTGATTTTAAAGATTGGCCTCCATATACATATGTCATATTATATAAATATTCTACGGTTTTAAAGCTTGGCCAATAGCCTTTGCCATATATCATTTTATTATAAAATAAATCTTTTTCTTGATTTTCTTGTTGACTTAGCTTGAAAGCAAGTGAGAATTTTTCAAGAAAAATACTTTTTCTAGAAGGAACTTCCTGAAGCGTATTAATATCATAAATCATTAGTTTATTCTTGGCTTCACCAGGGGCAAGGAGTATGCCGTTGCAGCTTTCTTCGTATCCATTCATTGGATTATCAGATTCATCTTGTGAACAATGTGATGATAAATATTTACGTACATAATAAAATCCCCAACCACCATCAAAAGTTTTAATTTCACCATCAACTAAACCTTCAACTCTGCCTTCTAATATTCCTTCGTTAGTAATTATCTTATTAATTTGTGAACTAAAGGTTTTGTTGCATATTGAAGCAATTAAATCATTACAACCTTCAATTAATCCCATTTGAGAATAATTTATATTACCATTATCATGAAACCAACGCATAATTGCAGCAACCATAGGCCATTTTGTTGCAAGTGAATAGGCTGAACCTGCACCGTGATTATAACCAGATATACAATCAGGAGACATTATATTGGGTTTAAATAGTAAAATTTTATTTTTTTTAACTTCCTCTTGCAGTTTACACATAAAATTTGTTTCTTCATCTAAATAATTTAGCATAATAAAGATACCACTATATATATAATCAATTTTCTTTTCGATTTCTGACCAAACTTCTTCATTTTGAGTATTGATAAATTTTTGTAGTAAATCAGGAAGTTCTGAATAAGCTTTATCTGCATCTATATGAACCCCAGCAATTAATGAACCAGCTTCATCAAGTTTAAAACCTTCATTATCTATAAAAATTGGTTGTGTAAATAGTTCAGGCAAAATAATATCCTCCTTATGGATTTAAAAAATTACATTAACAACTTATTTTATTAGGATAAATATTGTGAAATAAAAGTAAATTTATAAATTAAAGTAAAATATTTTATTATATGTTATATTAAGAATAGTATTAGATAAGGACCTTTTAGTTTTAATGTATAGAACTTTAATCAATGAAAAAGAATTTATATAATAATTGAGATAATAAAGAGGAGAATTGAAAATGGGAAAATATTTATTAGATACTAATATTGTTATTAAGCTTTGGAATGATAATTCAATGCTTTTAGGAAAATTGATAGAGAAAAATAAAGTTGTTATATTAAAAGAAGTATTAGAAGAACTTTCAATTAAAGAGAAAAAGATATATAGAAGGCAAGAAATTTTAAGTGAAAGGTTTTGTAAGCTTTTACCCTGTAGTATTGAAGTTAAAAATAGTTATCTGAGTGGGTTCTTTATGATATATGATTACGAAATAAAAGGAAGATTTGAAAATAATAATTTATCAAAAAATGATTTATTACAAATATGTGCTTGTTATACTGATGAAAGTTTAACTTTAATCACAGAAGATAAGGAATTATTTAATATAGCTAATTACATTTTAGGTGAAAATAGAGTTAAAAGTATTTTAGATATTGAACTGTGATAATAGATATATTATAATTTACAGGTATTTCGTTGAGAAATTTGGGAGATACTGTACAGTTACAGAGCCGAAGGGGAAAGTGCGGCAAACTCTCAGGCAAAAGGACCAAATTTTGAGAAAACTCTGGAAAGTCTAATGTATAAAAGACACCGACGAAGCAATCTTAAATGTAGTAGGAGAATCTTTCAGGTAAAAAGACAGAGGCGCAATTATTTTAATAATTAGTCTATTGTAAAAATAAATGAGGGGGATTTTTTTTGGACTACATAACAATTTTAGAGTATATAGGAGTTTTTGCTTTTGCCGTATCAGGAGCAATAGTAGCAATTGAAGAGGAATTTGACGTTTTTGGAATATATATAATTGCAATAATTACAGCAATGGGTGGAGGCGTACTTAGAGATATTGTTACAAATGTTGGAATACCAGTATTTTTTACAAGTTATATGACAATTCCTTTTATTATTGCTGGAACTTTATTTGCCATACTTTTAAAAGGAAGGCTAAAGCACAAGAATTTATTTGTTTTTATAGATGCTATTGGACTAGCAGCATTTTTCGTATCTGCAGCAGTTAAAGCTATTGGTAGTAATTATAATTATATGTTATTCATATTTGCAGCTAGTATAACTGGAGTTGGTGGTGGTGTTTTAAGAGATATTATAACAAATAGAAAACCACAAATATTCAAACATGATATTTATTGTGTTGCAGGAGTTATAGGAGTAACTTTGCTTTGGTTTATTTATCCACTAATTGGAGTAGATGTAGCACAATTTATTGCGTTAATAGCAATAGTAATTATAAGAATGGTAAGTTATTATAAGACTATTAATTTACCAGTAGTATGCAGAAAAAGTGAATTCTTAGAGAGTTAAGTGAAAGTTTAATTTATAAAAGAATATAAAAAGACTAATATTAAAATAATAAGTAAAGGTATGAGGAAAATCCTCATACCTTTTTTGTATAATATTTATTAAATAACCTTAGAAAATGAAATAGAACGTAAATATAGTATAAATATGTGTTAATTTAATTTAAAGATCAAATATGCTACTATATGGTCTATAAGAGCTCAAAATAAAAAAATAACAATTTGATATAAGTTAATTAATACTATATAATACAATTATAGAAAATGTTTTAAATAATTTTTAGAAATGTATAAAAAGATAAAAAATACATATTTAAATTTTTAGGGGGAGGAAATGGTATTAGCTTTAATTATTATAATAGGATTAGTTTTACTTTGGGTAATAATTTCACCCTGTTTTGAAAAAATAGGAGAATTTATTAGGAGATATTATGAAAAAATATTTAATGAGCAGGGGGACGAAAAAAATGAAAAAAGGTAATAAAATAGTTGGTGGAATAGTAGTTGCTGGAGTAATGGTAGTGGGAGGAGTATTAATAACACTGTCAACACATAAAATAAAACCAGGATATGTTGGAGTTGTATATAATTTAAGAGGTGGTATTCAAGATAACATTTTAACTCAAGGTTTAAGAATTGTTTCACCATTTCAAAAGGTATCACAATATTCAGTAGCAACTGAGCAGGCGTATCTTTCAAGAGATAAAAAGGAAGGTTCTTTAGATGATGATTCATTTATGATACCAACATCAGATGGGAAGACCGTTAATGTCGATTTAGAGTTTAGCTATCATTTTGATTCAGATAGACTTCCAGAAACATTCACTAGATTTAAGGGACAAACAGGTAAAGAGATAGAGGATAATTTTATAAGAGGTAAGATGAAAGCATGGACTTCAGAAGTATCTTCTACTTTTTCAGTAATTGATATATATGGTGAAAAAAGATCAGAGTTAAATTCAAATGTATTAGCTCATGTAAAAGAGAAGTTTTATGAGTATGGAATTATAATTGATTCAGTAAATTTTTCTAGAATTGAATTAGATGATGAAACAGCTAAAGCTATTCAAGAAAGAATAAATAAGCAACAGGAGTTAGAAACTGCTAAAATAGAGGCACAAAAAGCAGAAATAGAAGCTGAAAGAAAAAAAGTTGAAGCACAAGGTGAAGCAGATGCAAAAATTATCAAAGCACAAGGTGAAGCTGAGGCAAATAAGATTTTAACACAAGATCTTAATGATGAAATTTTAAGTAAAATGTATATTGAAAAGTGGGATGGTGTATTACCAAAGGTTACGTCAGGTGATATAAGTCCGCTTTTAGATTTAAATAACATAGAATAATAAATAAAACATAATGGAGGAAAATAAAATGGAATATAATATTTTTGGAGGAAATTTACCTGCTGTAACAATAAGATTGAATCAAGGGGAAAGTATTTACACACAATCTGGTGGAATGACTTGGATGACGGAAAATATAGAAATGAATACGAATATGAAAGGTGGATTATTTAAAGGTTTAGGGCGTATGATGTCTGGGGATTCAATATTTATGGCAACATATACAGCGAAACACTATCCGGGAGAAATAACAATATCTTCATCATTTCCGGGTGAAATAATAGTGCTAGATTTATCTGATGGAAGAGAATATGTATGTCAAAAAAGTGCATTTTTATGTGCAGAGCCAGGTGTTAATCTATCACTTACAACTAATAGAAGTGTAAAAGGAGGATTCTTTGGTGGAGAAGGCTTTATAATGCAAGAAGTAAGAGGAAAAGGTAAAGTATTTCTTGAAATTGATGGTAGTGTAGTTGCAAAAGATTTAGCACCAGGAGAAAAATTAATAGTAGATACAGGAAATATAGCAGCTTATGAAAGAAGTGTTAAATATGATGCTAAAATGGTAAAGGGATTTAAAAATATATTATTTGGGGGAGAAGGATTGTTTTTAACGACTTTAACTGGACCAGGTAGAGTATATCTTCAAACTATGACAATGCCAAGTTTTGCTGAAAGAATAATACCATATTTACCAGCATCAAGAAATAATTAAATATTTATATTGAAAGAGCGGTTAATTTGACAGCTCTTTCTTTTTATATCTTTGAATATAGCTATGAGTGGCTGAAATGTTAAAATGATTGTAGCAGATTGTACTATAAGTAGTTATTTTAAAAAATATAATAGAAATTAAGGAGAAAAATAAAAATAATATAGGTATAACTAGGTTGTTGGAAAAAATTAAAAATGATACAATTTTGTTATTAAACAATTTATGGAAAATAGAAATATAATATTGGGGGGAGTTTTTATGAATGAAAAAACAAAGGATTTGGTATGGGCCGCATTGTTTCTTGCAATAGGTATAGTTATACCTTATGTTTTTCATGTAACTAGTTTGCCAGGACAAATATTTTTACCTATGCATATTCCAGTTTTATTATGTGGAGTAATATTAGGAAAAAAGTATGGTTTGATTTTAGGAATATTATTACCTTTTGTTAATTCAGTACTTTTAGGAATGCCAGCTATATTCCCAACAGGAGTTTCTATGGCATTTGAGCTTGCAACATATGGAATAGTTACAGGACTATTATATAAAGATAAAAAGTATAATATATTTATATCATTAATTGTAGCTATGGTTGTTGGAAGAATAGTATCTGGAGTGGCAAATTATATTTTATTAACAGTAGGTGGAAATGTTTTTGTATTTACAGCATTTTTGACTACAACTTTTATTAAAGCAATACCAGGAATAATTATTCAGCTCATATTAATACCAGTAGTATTAAAGGCTGTAGAGCATGTGAAAAAAGGAGAAGCTGTGATAAATGAATAATAGAGAATTTTTTAATAGCTTAGCTTATAAATGGGATGAAATGTGTCATCATGATGATAAAAAAATAAGAAAAATACTTCAACTATCGGATATAGAGAAAGGCTCAAAAATTCTTGATATAGGAACAGGAACAGGTATATTAATTAGTTATTTGTTAGAAAAGTCGCCATCAAAATTGGTTGCTGTTGATATCTCAGAAAATATGATAGAAGTAGCAAGAGAAAAATATAAGAAAGAAAATGTTGAGTTTGTAGTATCTGATATTATGAATTTTAATGAAGGTAGATATGATTATATATTTATATATTCAGCATACCCTCATTTTAAAGATAAAGAAAAATTATTTGAACATTTATATAAATTATTAAATGAAAATGGAAAAGTTATAATAGCTCATTCTCAAAGCAGAAATGAAATAAACCATGTGCATTCTAAAAGTGATTTAGTTAAAGAAGATTTACTATTACCTGTAGAAGATAATGTTAGAATAATAAATAAATACTTAAGTACTAGAACTACTATTGATAATTCGGAAATTTATTATATAGAAGCTATAAAAAATAAGTAGACATGTTTTAGCATTTATAAAGTATAAGGAGCTGAATTTATAGCTTCTTATACTTTAAAATATAAAAAAGTCTAGACATTTTGAAGAGTATTATATATACTAATAAATATAAGGCGCCATAGCCAAGTGGTAAGGCAGAGGTCTGCAAAACCTTTATTCCCCAGTTCAAATCTGGGTGGCGCCTCCAAAATAGTTTAAATTAAGGGGTTATACACTAAATATTAGTGTATAACCCCTTTTGTTAAATATTGGAATAAAAGGATAGTAAATAAAAATATTTCATTTGTATTGAGAATAAGAAATTAATATTTAGATTTAAAGGAGTTAGAGTAAATAATATGAAAAAGCTAAAAAGATTAATTTCAGGAATGATTTTTTTGTGTATGTTTATAACACTTATATCAAAAAGTACCTTTGCAGATGGGACATTATGTAAAATAATATTTTATGATGGTATTCATTATATTGAAGATCCTAAAAACACTCAAGAAGATATTGTTGTTTATTGTATGAATAATGAACTTAATTGGCCACACATAACAGAAAATGGACAACAGATTCCAGATTATGTATATGGGTACCTTGATTCAAAGGATATTCAAAATTATGATGAAATGATTAAAAATTTGAAAAAGATTCTTTTTATGGGATATCCTTATAATGGAATGAGACTTTACGAAATTATTGAAGATAAAGATGGATATATTCCTTCTGAAGAAGAATTTAATGATATGTTAAAGCCAGATCCTATTCTTGTATAGGCATTCCCAGAATTAGGACATCATAAATTTACTATTGATAACTTTAGTGAGAATAAAGATGTTTTATTAAAATTTATTTATGATGTTTTAATGACGAAAGAAACTAATATAAATAGTAGTTTAACAAAACCAGATATTATGGTTAACCCATTTTATAAAGCAGTAATATGTTTAATTAATTTTGATAACCCATTAGAGGCATTTGCATATATGTATTCAGATTCTTATTATGTTACTGAAGAAGAAGCCTATAATAATACTCAAAGTGCAATTTGGAAATTGATGTATGATTATGGAGTTCCATCTAATAACTTAAATGATATATCGAATTATAAACTTGGTGAAGTCTTCATGCAGTATGCTAATTCTGATTTTATTATTCTTGCAGAAGAACCTTTAAGTGATAAAATTGAAGTTAAAAGTGATTTTAAATTTACTCAAGGAAGCGATGGAAAATGGTATAGTGGGAATTTTAGAATAGAAGAGCCTGATGAATATAATGGAATGTATATATTAGATTTACCAGATGGAATTTCATTAATGAATGGATCAGTAGATAATATTTATGGAAATCAAGATTATGTTTTTGTTTCAGATCATATGCCTGAAAGTGATGAAGAATTCAGAATATGGAGTAATATAATGTGGGCAAAAGAACCAAGTCAGTATTCCCCTTTAAAAGATATTGAATATAAAGGTAAAAAGTATCAAAAAATGACGGGACTTTATACAAATAGAACACATTTGTGGACTGAATTTACATATGGAGATGTTTCAAGTGGAGATTTGAAAGTAACGAATAAAGTATCAGGAAATGCAGCAGATAAAACAAAAGAATTTACATATACAGTAATACTTTCAGATAAAACTATAAATGGAAAGTATGGAGAAATGGAGTTTAAAAATGGAGTTTCAATTTTTAAACTAAGAGATAATGAAAGCAAAGAAGCAATAGGATTACCAGCAAATGTTGAGTATGAAATAATTGAAAGTGATAATGAAGAATACCAAGTAACTTCAAGCAATTCAACTGGAAAAATTGAAGCAAATCAAATAATAACGGTAGAATTTACAAATATAAAAAATTTAAAACCAACACAAATACCAGATTTAGATCCAATGCCAATACCAGATGAGGAAGCAAATATAGTTGATACTAATAAACCAATTAATCCATCAACTATACCTAATAAAGAAGAGATAAACCAAAATACTATTGATAAATTACCTAATACAGGTAGAAGTAATTTTATATTAATAGGAATATTAATGATTTTAAGTGGTGTAGCCATAGTAAAAAATAAAAAATAATTTATGAAAATTTAAGACTGTAAATAATTTTATATAATTTAGTTCTAGAAAAATATTACTGGAAAATTTGATTTCCAGTAATATTTTTTTATATAGATTTATTTTTATGAAATATAAAATAGTTTAAGAAATTTTTAAGAAAACTGTAATGGAAAAGAAAAGATAATTAGTGAAAAATAAGGTAGAATATGATAGGATAATATGCAAAGGTAAAATAATGTAAAAAATGGGGGAAGGATGAATGAAAGTAAAAAATATAAAAATATTTAGTGCCATTTTATTAGTCTTTATCTTTAATTTAATTGCACCAAATATGAAGGTAAATGCAAGTAAAAATGATGATAAGTATGATCTGACTATAAGTTATGGTATAGATGGAAAATATAAGGCTCAAAAATATATGCCAGTTACTGTACAAATAAATAATTTAGAAAAAGATTTTAATGGAGAAATAGAGCTAAGGATAGTATCTGACTATGCAGGAGGATATAACTCATATTCAAAGGAAGTTTACGCAAAAGTTGGAGAAAGTGTAAGTGTAACAATTCCAGTGAAATTTTTAGATGGAAATAATAGTGGAACACTTTGTTTAGTGGAAAATGATAAAGTTTTATATGAAAAAAAATTTCATGTTTCTTCTGGAAGAGTAAGTGAGGGAAATGCACTAACAGGATTATTAACTGATGATGCTACTGCATTAGGGTATTTAGGAGATATAACTTATTTTGATTCTTCTTATTCAAATGTAGGAAGAATGAATTGCGTTAATATAGATGAAAGTTATCTGAGTGAAAACGGATTAAATATAGATGTATTAGATTTAATAGTAATAAATAACTATAATATGGCCAATTTAAATGAAGATCATTATGGTTCCTTAAATAATTGGGTTAATGAAGGTGGAACTTTAATAATTGGTACAGGTGCAAATGAAAGTAAAACAATAACTAACATAAATAAGAACTTCTTAAATATTTCTTCAGAAGGAACTATTGAAAGAAATGTTGCTATTACTAATGAAAATTTAAATTTAATATTATCACAAATAACTTTAGAGGGAGCAACCGTTACAAATAACAGTTATGGAAATAAGTTAGTTTATTCATTAGATAGAGGTGCAGGAACTATTTTAGTAACTACATTTGATTTAGGATTAGAGCCTTTTATATCAAGTAGTGATGCAACTTTAATGTTACAAAATATGTTGATAGAAACGTTTGATAAGATTTATCAACAAGATTATAATGGCAGCTATAATTCATCAAGCTATCAAGCAAGTTATATGTTAAGAAATATTCCAGTTCAAGATGTAGTAAGCCCAGTAACATTAGGAATAATACTTGCAACATATGCAGTTTTAGTTGGAATAGTTTTATATGTTGTTTTAAAGAAGATGAAAAGAAATGAATTAACATGGATACTTATACCTATAACAGCAGTAATATTTACTATATTAATTTATTTATTAGGAAGTAAGATGAAATTTAAGGATGTTGTAGTAAACTCAGTTAATATTATATCAACTGATGAAAACGGAAAAGGGCAAATAAATGGATATATAGGTATTGGAAGTAAAAATAAAGGTAATTTAAAGATAGAAAAAGAAGAAAATTTAAATATGAAGTATATTTCTGATGACTATTATTATTATGGAGATACAAGTAGTGAAACTAAAACTTTAAAAATTAAAACAACATATATAAAAGATAATTCATATTTTACAGTAGCCAATAATGTATCAGAAATGAATAAATTTGAGGTTTCAGGAAAAGAAATAGTATTACCTAAAATAGAAAACTCTTTAAAAATTAAAGATGGAAGTTTAGAAGGAACTATTAAAAATAATTTAGACTATGATATTAAAAAATTAATTATAGTATCTGGGCAGAGTGTATGGGATTTAGGTGAAGTAAGTACAGGAGAACAAATTTCTATTTCAGAAGCAGAAATAAAAAATAGTTATGGAATTCAAGGATATGCAGATAGTATTCAAAATGAATATTATAATGCACAATGGGATGATTCTGTAGATAAGAGAGATCCGAAATTTAAAAATGTAGAAAGATATTCTTCATTATTATATTTACTAAGTAATGGTAATTATATTGGAGCGAAAACAAAAATTATTGCTATTACTGACTTACCGGTTGATTATAGTTTAAAAATAGAAAATAAATCAATTTCAAATTATGATTTAACTGCGGTAGTACAAGATGCAGATATAGATTTTAAGGATGAAGATGGAAATTTAAATTTTCCAGAAGGATATTTTGAGTACAATATTGCTTCTATAGCTGATACAGCAAACTTTGATTATTATGAAGGATATATTTATGGTTATGGTGATGTAATTTTAGAATATGATATTGATACTAACGTAGATGTAAAAGAAATTACTATTAATTCAGGTACTGATAGATGGGGATATCAATATGGAGTTGATGGAGAGTATTATATATACAATTATAATACAAATGAATATGAAAAATTTAGTTTATCATCAGGAAGCTATAAGATATCAAATGATGGAAGCTATACTTTAAATAATAAGATACAAATAAAGATTGTAGCTAGCAATGATGGTAATAATGCAGCTCCAAAATTAATGATAAAAGGGGTGGAGAAATAATGTTAGTTATAAAGAATCTTGAAAAATCATATGGAAGTTTTAAGGCTGTAAATGGATTAAATTTAGAGATTAAAAAAGGTGAGATATTTGGTTTTATAGGGCCAAATGGTGCAGGAAAAAGTACAACGATGAAGATTATTTCAGGACTTTTATCACCAGATAGTGGAGAAGTTTATGTTGATGGAATAGATGCAATAAAAAATAATAAGGCATTAAAAGATAAAATTGGATACATGCCAGATTTCTTTGGAGTTTATGATAATTTAAAAGCAATTGAGTATTTAGAGTTTTATGCTTCAATTTATGGGATTGTTGGAAAAGAAGCAAGAGAATTATCTATGGATTTACTTAGATTAGTTAATTTAGAAGATAAATATGACGCCTATGTTGATGGATTATCAAGAGGGATGAAGCAAAGATTATGTTTAGCAAGGTGTCTTGTTCATAATCCAGATCTTTTAATTTTAGATGAACCTGCTTCAGGAATGGATCCAAGAGCTAGATATGAAATGAAGGGGATATTAAGAAACTTAAAGGAAATGGGTAAAACAATTATAGTTTCTTCTCACATATTACCAGAGCTTGGGGAAGTATGTACTAATATTGGTATAGTTAAAAATGGAGTTGTAGTTTGCCAAGGAACTGTTGATGAAATAATGACAAGAGCAGCAGGGGCTTCACCTATAGTATTTACTGTTTTAGATAAAGAAGAGGATGCAGTTAAAGCTCTTAAAGAATTACCATATGTAGATAGCATTAAGGTTGATGATAAGAAGATTACTGCTAATATAAAAGGTGATGATGAAGTTATAAGCAATCTTTTAAAGTTCTTAGTGTTAAAAGATATTCCAATATTAAATTACAGTAGAGCAGTTGGTAATTTAGAAGATGTATTCATTCAAATTACAGCAGATAGTGATGAGGAGGTATAATTATGAGAGTAAATCCAGTATTAAGAAATGAGAGTAAAATAGCAGTAAGAAGTATTAAATTTACACTTATGATATTTGCATATATAGCTGCCTTATCAATAGCAGTAATGATTTATTATACTTCATTAAATTCAAGAATATTTTCAAGTGGATTAGATTTAGAATCATCGGTTATATTTTATGTTGTAATGGCAATTGGTCAAGCTTTATTGTTACTCTTCATAGTTCCAGCATTAAGTTCAACTGCAATATGTTCAGAAAGGGAAAAACAAACATTAGACATATTGCTATCATCAAAGTTGACACCATTACAAATAATTCTAGGAAAGGTTTCGGCTTCATCGTTAAGAGTTATAGTTCTTATAATTTCAACAATGCCGCTTTATGCAATAGGAGCATTAATTGGTGGTGTTAAGCTTACTAATATATTATGGTTGGTAGTATTTTTTATAATTAACACAATTTTTGTTAGTTCAATAGGAGTTTTTGTTTCTACATATGTAAAAACTTCTAAGGCGGCTACAGCATTAACATATGGATTAGTTTTACTTATTTATATAGGAATTATTGTTATTACCTGGGTAATACTTATTGTGACTGTTTACCAAATGAATATGAGTGGAAATTATACATCTACAGTACCTAAAGCATCTCCTATAGTGTATTTAAGCCCTATAGTGGGATTTGCAAGCTTACTATTAAATCAAGTTGGATCAGGTATGGGCTTTGAGTCTATAATATCTGAATTTGGAATAAGCACATATTCAGAATATATTTCAATAGCAGTGCAATTAGGGCTTTCTATATTATTTATATATTTAGCAGCAATAAAACTTAATCCATTAAAGAAGAAAAGAAAAAGTAAATCTAAAAAAGTAAAGGAGTAGTAAAATGGATTCTTTAGATAAAGCTATTTTAATGTTTTTAAATAAGGCTTCTAAAAGAATTAAAGCAAACTTCTTATTAAATTTAAGCATAGTAGGATTGAAAATTCTGCTATGCTTAATCTTTAGTTTGCTTTTAATATCACTTTTTATAAGCATTCCTTATGTCTTAGAAATTTGTATAGGAATATTAGTAATAGGACTAGTAATTATTTTAATTTTTGGATTTATTAAATCACCGAAAAAGAATCAAATCGCCCTTATGGTGGATTCAAAAGGATTAGATGAAAGGCTTATTACTTCATTAGGACTTATAGAGTGTAATGATAATATGTCAATAGCGCAAAAGCAAGATACAGTAAGTCATATTAAAAACTTTGATATAAAAAAGAATATTAAGATGAATATAGATAAAAAGCAAGTACTATTAGTTTTAGCACTAGTAATTATGTGTATTTTAGTAATGTTTGTGCCTACTACTGCAAGAAAAGAAGCACAAAAAATAAGAGAGTTTGATAAATACCAAAAATCAGTTATTGAAAAAGTTGAAAAAGAAAAGAAGGAAATAGAAAAGTCAGAAGATTTATCAGAGGAAGAAAAAGAAGAAGTTAAAAAGCTTTTAGAAGATGCAGTTAAGGAATTAAAAGAAAGTGAAAAGAAGTCTGAATTAAATAAGACTTTAGAACGTTTAGAAAAAAAGTTAGAAGATAAAAAAGAAAAATTATCTTCAGAAAAAGCTAAAGAAGCATTGGAAGAGGCTAAAAAGAAATTATTAGATGAATTTAATAAAGAAAAAGAAGATACAGCTAAAAAAGATGTAAATAAATTAGTAAATGAGCTTATGAAAAAAGAAGAAAGTAAAGATTTAGCAGAAGCAATGATGAATGGAGATACAGAAGGTATAAATAAAGAATTAGAAGAAATTCAAAAAAAACTAAATAATATGAGTAGTGCAGAGCTAAGTGAACTTTCTGAAGCCTTAAAAAATGCAGCATTAGAAATGAGTGATGAAGAATTAGCAGAAGCTTTGAAAAATGCTTCAAATTCAGTGCTAGATAAAAAACTTGATAGCGAAAGCCTATCTGATGCTATTTCAAAATCAATAAGTAATAGTACTGGACAAAGTAGTAGTTCGCAATCATCAGAATCAGGAGAAAATCAAGGTCAAGGACAAGGATCTAGTAATGGTCAAGGCTCAGGTTCTGGAAGTGGTGAAGGGCAAGGCGGATCAAGTGGAAATGGATCAGGGGCAGGTTCTGGAACGGGATGGAATACTGGTAGTACTGAAGGCAAAGAAAATGATTTAGAAAATTCTAAAGGTGAGCAAATATATATTCCAGGAAGAAATGAAGGTGAAGATGGGAATCTTACTGGTAATAAAAATGAAAATGGAAATTCACAAGGAATAGAAAATCAAACTGGGATGAATATAGGTGGAGAAAAGATAGATTACGATAAGGTAATTGGTGATTATAGTAATAGTGCTTTAGAAGGAGCTAATAATAGCAATTTACCACAAAGCTTAAAAGATATTATAAAAAATTATTTTGAGCAATTAAATTAATCCAAATATTAATAAATTTAACTAGAAAATTTTATGAGGTGGCAAAGATGGAAATTAATGAAGTATCAATTATAGAAGTTTCAAAGAAGATAAAAAGATGTGAAGAAGAAATAAGTAAAGGAATAATTGGGCAAAAGGATACAATTAGAAATGTATTAATAGCTATATTTGCAGAAGGAAATGTACTTTTAGAAGGTATGCCTGGAATGGGAAAAACTCAATTAGTTAAAACAATTGGAAAGGTGTTAGATTTAAATTTTTCTAGAATACAATTTACACCAGACTTAATGCCAGCTGATGTAGTAGGAACGAATATTGTAGTTAAAGAAAATGATAACACAGTATTTAAGTTTGAAAAGGGGCCAGTATTTACAAATCTTTTATTAGCTGATGAAATTAATAGAGCTACTCCTAAAACTCAATCTGCACTTTTAGAAGCAATGGGAGAAAAAACAGTAACAGTAGGTAAAACAACTTATGAGATGCCAAAACCATTTATGGTATTAGCAACTCAAAATCCTATAGAGCAAGAAGGTACTTATCCTCTTCCAGAAGCCCAGCTTGATAGATTTTTGTTTAAGCTTAATGTAGAATTTCCTAATTTAGATGAATTAAAAGAAATAATGGATTTAACATTAACTAATAACAAGTTAGAACTTTCTAATGTACTAGAAGGTAGTGAAATATTAGAACTTAGAAATATTATTAAGGAAATTAAAATTGCAGAACCAGTTAAAGAATATGCTTTAAAGTTAATACTTGCAACCCATCCAGAACTAGAATATGGAGCTGAGATAGCTAAAAAATATGTAGAAGCAGGAGCAGGACCAAGAGCTGCACAAGGTATTATTGCAGGAGCAAAAGTTAGAGCTGTAATGGAAGGTAGATTAAATGTATCATTTGAAGATATAAAAGAACTGGCATACCCAGTATTAAGACATAGAATTATCTTAAATTTTGATGCAATAACTGAAGGATTAAATGAAGAAGATATAATTTCTAAAATTTTAGAAGACTTAAAGGTAGTGTAAAAAATGAGGGAAACGATATTTAATGAGGACTTCTTTAAAAAGCTAAATAAAATTAATATGTATATTAATTTTAAGCTTAGTGGAGGTACTCAAGGTGGAAGAAAATCAAAAGCAAAAGGGGTATCAGTTGAGTTTTCAGATTATAGAGAATATGCACCAGGTGATGATTTTAGAAGGATAGATTGGAATGCTTACGGAAGATTTGATAAATTCTTTGTAAAAGTATTTATGGAAGAAAGAGAAGGTTTATTTAACTTTTTTATTGATAAAAGTAAATCTATGGATTATGGAAAATATAACAAAAAAGAGACAGCTTTAAAAATAGTAGCGGCTTTAAGTTATATTGCATTGAATAATCTTGATAGAGTTAATATAAGCACCATGAATGATGGAGTAATAGAAAATTTAAAGACAAGCACTGGCAATAAAGGGTTTCAAAAAATATTGAGAGATCTTGAAAATATTAATTTTGATGGAAGTACAGATTTAAGCTCAAGCATTAAAAAAAGACATTTAAATTTGAGAGGAATATCTATTGTAGTATCAGACTTCTTAAATAATTCAGGATTAGAAGGTTTAGAAGAGGGATTAAAATATTTAGCTTATAAAAAACAAGAAATAATATTAGTACAAGTATTATGTGAAGAAGAAATTAATCCTGAATTTAATAATGAAATAACTTTAGTTGATAGCGAAACAGGTGAAAATATTAAGCTTAGTGTTACACCAGCATTAATAAAGGATTATAAAGAAACTTTAAAAAAATACAATGATAGTATTGAGGCATTAGTCAGAAAATACGGTGGAAAGCTTATAACTGTTAATTCGTCTATGAATATAGAGGAAATAATTTTAAATGAATTTAGTAAAAGAAAAGTATTGTATTAGGGGGAAGAAATATGGGCTTTACTAATTTATGGCCATTATTTTTACTTTTGACTATTCCTCCAGTAATAATGCTTTACATATTAAAGCGTAAATATAAAGAAGAAGTCATATCTTCATCTTTATTATGGAAGGAAGTTTATAAAAATACTAGGGCCAATACACCATGGGAAAAATTCAAGAAAAATATAATGCTATTATTACAAATTATAATAATTTTAAGTGTAATTTTAGCTCTTATGAGTCCTTTTATTAGTATAGGAGGGCAGAGCTATAAAAATGTAATAATAGTAATAGATAATACTGCAAGTATGAATGCAATATATGATGGAGATAAGAGTAGGCTAGAACAAGGGAAAGAGATTGCAAAGGAATATTTAAATAGTACTAAAGATGGAACAAATGCTTATATTATTTCTTATGATGGAACTTCAAATTTACTTTTAAATGGGGAATTTAATAAAGCTAATACCAATTCTGTTATTGATAAAATAAGTAAAAGCTATGGCAGTGGAGATATAAATGATGTAATATCCTTTGTTAATGCTATAGGTGATGGAATAGGAGAAGAATATGAAGCATTAATTTTTACTGATAAACAAGCCACAATTTCGGATATAAATGGAAGAATAGTTTATTTGGGGAATAGTGGATTAAATGCTTCTATAGATAATATTTCACATAAATTTGTAGATGATAAGATTAAAGTAATTGCTAATGTTACTAATAATGGAGATGGTTTATATGAAGGTGATTTTTCATTATATAATGGTGAGGAATTAGCTTTAGTAGAAGGGTTAACTCTACAAGTTGGTGAAAGTAAAACTTTATCTTTTGAATTGGATGCTTTAAATTCTGATTACTTAAAAGGGGAGTTATCAAGAAAAGATATATTAATGGAGGATAATGTTTATTATCATGTAGTTAGTGAAAATAAGGTAAAGAAAATATTATTAGTTACAGATGAAAATGTATTTTTAGAAAAGGCCTTTGGAGTTATTGAAAATACAGAAGTTTATAAAACTAATGATGCATCTAATATAATAGGAAATGATGAGTATGACCTTTATGTATTTGATAATAAGATGCCAGAGGCTATGCCAAGTAAGGGAAGCATATTGTTTATAAATCCTAGTTCTAATGAATTCTTTAATGTATTAAAGGGTGGAGAAATAGGTCAGGCTAAAGCTGTTAAGGGAGAAGTTTCTAATTATTTAGAAGATACACAATTTACATTATCAGAATATAACATAATAGAAACGCCGTATTATGGTACTAATATACTTACAGTAGATAATAATTCTATTGGATTTAAGGGTGAATTAAGTAATAGAAAAATAGCAGCATTATCTTTTGATTTACATTCAACTGATTTTACACTTAAAAAAGAATTTCCGATTCTTGTATATGAACTTGGGGAAGAATTAATTTCTACAGGAATGGTATATAGTAATAATTTTAAAGCTGGAGAAAAAATAGTAGTAAAATCTTCAGACTTTGAAAGTAAAATAAATATATCTTACCCTAATGGAGATATTAAAAGTTTAGAATCAGGCGAAGAAGTAAAAGGAGAATTAGCTTTAGGTGTATATAAAATAAATCAAAACGATAATAAAGAAAGTTTTTCGGTAAACTTCCCAACTTCCAGTGAAAGTGATACTTCAATAGAAACAATTGGAGAAAATGATAATATAGTTGATGGCAAAAGTAACTTAAAAAGTGGGATCAATTTAGCACCAATATTCATATTACTAGCTATGTTAATAGTTGCTTTTGAGTGGATATTATACAAGAAAGGTAATTAGGAGGAGATAAAAATGAAATTAGATATAGGAAATTTATACTTTTTAATATTAATTCCAATACTTATCTTCTTTATTTACTATAGTGTGAAAAAGTTTAGAAGTAACAGTAAAAATGATACATTAATATTAATAAGTAGAATAATTATTTTTACTTTATTACTGCTATCATTTGCTAATATAACAGTAAGTATTAAGGGGAAAAACATTTCAACAGTATTTTTATTAGATGTTTCAGAAAGTATTAGTTCTTTTAAAAATAATGGTGAAAGTTTTATAAATAATGCATTAGAAATAATGCCTAAGGGAAATAAAGCTGGAGTAATATTATTTGGTGATAATGCAAAAGTAGATAAAATTATAGATAATAAATCTTCGTATAAAAGTTTAAATTCCAGTCCAGTTTCTACAGCAACCAATATCCAAAGTGCAGTAGAAACAGCAATAACATTATTTGAAGATGGTGCATCTAAGAGAATAGTTCTTATAACTGATGGAGAAGAAAATAAAGGAGATATACTAAAATCTATTCCATTAATTAATGCTGAAAACATAGATTTAAAAGTATATAAAGTTAGTGGGCAAAGTGGTGATGAGGTTTATGTAGATAGTGTAACTATCCCAGACAATATATCTATTGGGGAAGAATTTTCTGTACAAATAGATTTAGAGTCTAATTATTCAACCTCAGCAAAACTTACTCTTTTTAGTGGGAGAGAAAAAGTTGGAGAACAAGTTGTAGAAGTAAAAAAAGGAAGTAATTCTTTTATTTTTAGGGATGTTCAAAATAGTGGGGGATTTAAGAGTTATAGAGTTACAGTTGAAGCAGATGGTGATACTAATAAGATAAATAATGAATATAGTGCTTATACAAATGTAATTGATAAACCTAATGTTTTAATAATAAATGGTGTAAGGGGGGATTCGCAAGCACTAGAAGAAATATTAAATAATGGTGGGGCTAATATTAAAACTATTTCTCCAAGCTCATCACCAAGTACATTAAATGAACTTTTAGAATATAAAGTAATAGTACTAAATAATGTTTATAAAGATGATTTAACTAATGGTTTTATGGATAATATTGAAAGCTATGTTAAGGATTATGGCGGTGGAGTTGTTACTTTTGGTGGTGAGGATTCCTATGCTCTTGGAGGATATAAAGATACAGCATTAGAAACTATACTTCCTGTAAATATGGATAAGAAAGGTAAAAATGAGGTCCCTTCTATAAGTATTAATTTAATTATAGATAAGTCTGGGAGTATGAGTGCTGAAGGTGGAGGAGTTAGTAAATTAACACTTGCAAAAGAAGCTGCAATGAAGGCTATAGATAATTTAAGGGAAATAGATGATATATCAGTAATTGCTTTTGATGATACTTTTGATGTTGTAGTTCCTACTCAAAAAGTTACTGATAAGGATTATATAAAGGAGCTTATATCAGGAATACAAATAAGAGGTGGAACATCAATATATCCGGCACTTGAAAAAGGATATAATATTCAAAGTGAAAGTGATGCAAAAATAAAGCACACAATCTTATTAACTGATGGACAAGATTCAATTCCTTATTCAACTTATGAGGAACTTATACAAAAATTTAATAATGAAAATATAACATTATCAACGGTTGCAGTTGGAAGTGATTCTAATTCAAGTCTTTTAAGTGATTTAGCAACAGCAGGAAATGGTAGAAGTTATTATACTGACATTTATACAGATATTCCAAGAATATTTGCTCAAGAAGTATTAATGTCTGTAGGAACTTATATAATAAACGAAGAATTCACACCAAGTGTAGTAAGTAATCATGAAGTATTAGCAGGAGTGCAGACATCAGAAGGGCTTCCATCATTACTTGGGTATATAGGGACATCTTTAAAGGACGATGCAATTGAAATATTAAGCTCTAATAGAGATGAACCAATACTTGCAGTAAGGCAATATGGAATTGGGAAAACAGCAAGCTTTACAAGTGATATTGATGGAAGTTGGAGTAAAAATTATTTAACTTGGGAGTATGGTGCTCAATTAATTAAAAATATAGTTTATTATGCAATACCATCATATGGTGAAGAGGGTAATTTATTTATATCCCAAGATGGGAATGAAGCTAAGGTTGAATATTATAATGATAATGTTGATTCTGATACTAAAGTAACTGGTGTTTATAATGGGGATGATGGTACTCAAGGTGAGTTTACTTTAATTCAAACTGAACCAGGAAAATTTGAAGCAAATGTTCCATTAAGTGATTTAGGATTTTATAATTTCAACATTAGGCAGCAAGAGGGAGAAAATATAACTAGTAATTATAAAGGAGCTTTTGCTCTTAAGTATTCTGATGAATATAAGTTTAATACTAATTCAGTTAAACTAGATTCTCTTGTAAGTGAAACTAATGGATCTTTTATAAATAAGCCTGAAGAGGTTTTTGAAGGAAAGCTTAAAAAGGAGTATAAGAAAATTAATTTAACTAATCCACTTCTTATATTAGGGTTAATATTATTCTTATTAGATATAGTTTATAGAAGATTGAATTTAGATTTTTCTAAGTATATTAAAATTGGTAATAAGAATAAGAAAAAGGAAGTTAATAAAAAGAGTTTGATTAAGGAAGAATTAGCAGTAGAAAAAGATAAAAATGATATAAAGACTCCAGATATATCTAATGATAATATAAAGGATAAAGTTAACAAGAAAGAGAAGAAACCTAAGGTAAAAAAGAAGAGTGAAGAAAAATCTAAGCCTAAAGCTATTAATACTAGGGAGTTACTTAAAAAGAAAAAAGATAGAAATGGTATATAGCAAATAAAAAAACTGTTGCAAAGTTATAAGTTGCAACAGTTTTTATTTAAATTACAAAATTCTTCCATGGTTATATTTATTAGCTAACCTTTTTATGGTTTGCTCTTGCAGCTTCTTCTCTATGCTTTCTAGCATACCAATCTTCACATATATTATCAAACTCTTCCTCAGTTAAATCACTTTTAGACATCATAGAAGTATAAGGTGCATATTTGTTGGTAGTAGTATAGAATTTATCAACTAAGATATGATCCTTCTTATATTCAAATTTGTAGTCTTGATGTTTGTCATAATTATAAATTGTCATAAAATCACTCTCTTTCATTTATTTTAATTTTAAATTATTGTTGACAATATTAAATAAGACTTATTTAAAATATTAGACAATCATTATTTTGTGTACATTTCTTATTTCTTTGTACAAATATATTATATGTTTAAAGTCAATAAAGATCAAAAAAGTATCAGTGATAATGAAGGAGAAACAGTGAGAAAATCAAAATATTAAATGTATAATATTTGAATAAAAAATTTTTTTCATCAATTTTTAAGCAAAATAATCTTATTTAGGAAAAATTAATTAGTAAATAAAATATTTAAATAGTTGTAATAGATTAAATTATTAAATTAAGGCACTTGCAATAATATAGGTGTCTTTTGTTATTTAAAATCATAGGATAATATGAAGCAATTATGGAGGATAGTTAATGAAAAAAAAAAGAAAAAATAAATACAAATGCAGTTGCGATAGATTTGAAGATTTTACGGTTCCTCCGTGTGCAAAGTTTTTAGGAAGTGTTAGTCCATTAGTTAAAGATGGAAAGATAGTCTATAGAAATTATAATAGACTTTATTTATTTTTAAGTTACAATTATTCGAGATTTAAGACAGAACAATATAATCCTTTAAATCCATTAACTTTTAATACTAAAACCAATGGGAATTTACAAATCGATTTATATTGTTTTATTATAGGTTTATATATTAATGAAGTTGAAAAAGGTAATATAAAATTTGATAGAAATGTAAAAATTCATGATAATAAATATGCTGATCAATTTATAAAAAAAGTTATGGGTAATAATTATGATTTAGATAGTTCATTTATACCATCACTAACATATGTAATTTCTAATTCAAGTGCAGTAATTCCATTTTATACTGGAGTTATTGATATAAGTATTACTAATTTTTATATTATCCTTATGCTCAGCAGGTTTAATACTGATTACGGATTATTATTTTCTGATAATGCTTATATTACTAATGATTTTATTAATAGAACACTTGCTAATATTTATGTTGAGTTTAATACATGTAATAATTAATAATAATTGAAAAAGGTTAATTAGGTTGATACTATAATTAATAAATATTAAAATAAATCTTGAATAAATCAAGAAGTAATATATACACATGATGTGAGGTAGAAAATGAAAATAAGAGTACCAGAATATTTTAAAGATTTTAAATGTATATCTTCAGAATGTGAAGATACATGTTGTGCCGGATGGGGAATAGTAATTGATGATGAAACTTATAAAAAGTATCAAAAGGTTGAAGGACCTTTTGGTGAGAGACTAAGAAATGAAATAGTACATGATGCTGGAGAAAATATATTTGTATTAAGGGGAAATAATTGTCCGTTTTTAGATGAAAAAAAATTATGTGATATTTATAAGAATGTTGGAGAAGATGCTCTTTGTTATACTTGTAAACAGTATCCAAGGTATACAGAGGAATTTGGAAGTTTACGTGAAGTTGGAATTTCGTTATCATGTCCTGAAGCTGCAAGAATAATTTTAAGAAATTCAAAGAAAGCTACTTTTGAGTTAGATGAAAATGATGAAGAAGTAAATAGTTATAATGATATTAATGCAAAACTTTATTTAGAACTTATACAATGTAGAAAAATAATATTAGATATTATTCAAGATAGAGAGATTGATTTAAATGTAAGAGCTTCAATAGTATTATATTTCACTAAAGAAATTCAAGATAAAATAGATGAAAATGATATTTCAGATATAAGATTTATTAGGGAAAAATATCTTGATAGAAATTTTGTAAAAGATGTTATCACTACATTGGAGAAATATAATAATAAAGAAAATTATAAATATCATAATATGAAGGAATATTTTAATGTGTTTAAGAGATTAAAGCATATAACTCCTAATGATCCTTTAGGCTTAGATGATGCTATAAGATATTTTTGGCAAAGTGAAGATGATAAAGAGGTGTATTTATCTAAGCATAAGGCATTTAATAAGTATTATAAAGAAAAGATATATAAGTTTGAACATATATTAGTCTACTTTATATTTAGATACTTTATGAAAGCAGTATTTGATTATGATGTATCTGCAAAGATAAAAACAGCAATAGTTAGTTACTTGATGATTAAGGAGTTATGTATTGTAAGATTTACTGAAGAAGGTCAGCTTAATGATGCGGATATAGTTGATATTAGCCATATGTATTCAAAGGATATTGAGCATTTAGAAGAAAATATTGAAAGTTTAGCAGAAATATTTGAAACTAATGATGTTTTTTCTGTTGAAGAAATGTTAATTACATTAATGAATTAAATTGATCACAATAAATTTAAAAAATAATAATATATAAGTATATTAAGTAAAAGAAGGTGCAAAAGACAAGAATTATTCTTTTAGCACCTTTTGTATATTATAAAAAATTGTGGAAGAGTAATGAACTATAGTGTGAGAAAGGAAGATAATATTGTTAAATTTTAAGTGTTTAAGTGATATATTAAAAATGAAAAAAGAAGATAAAAAATTATAAGGTAAGACAATAGGGTCTAAAGCAATGATTCCTGAAGTCTGCCTTTTTTATTTTATAATTAGAATATTAGATTTATTATATAGATGATTTTTAAATTATGAATTTAAAGTTTTATAGAGGATAATATTAAAATTTTCAAAAAGGTATTGTCATATGAAAAATAATGAAATAAGATGAAAAATAAGTAAATAAAAAAAAGGAGATAACATATGAAAAATTTAGATTTTATTTATAATAGAAAAAGTATTAGAAAATTCAAAGATATAGAAGTACAAGAAGAAGATATTATTAAAATGTTAGATGCTGCTATACATGCGCCTTCTCCAAAAAATCAGCAAACATGGCATTTTGTTGTAATTCAAAATAATGAATTAATTAATAAAATAGCAGATATAGTAACTAAAAATCATATAAATTTAGCAGAAATGGCTAAAGAAGAAAAACAAAGAAAACTTATGATGAATTTACTTTCTTATTATACTTGCTTTAGGAATGCGCCAGTATTAGTTGTTGTTTATTCAAAAGAATATTATATGGTAGAAGAGACAATACTTAGAGATAATAATGCTAGTCAAGATATTATTAATGAGCTAAAATTCCCTAATTCCGCAGCACAAGGTATAGGAGCAGCTATAGAAAATTTCTTATTAGCAGCGACAGAACTAGGATATGGAACATGTTACATGACAGGACCAACTCATTCTAAAATAGAAATTGAAGAGCTTATTAACTTTGAAAAAGAAGGATATAATTTAATGTCAATGATAGCACTTGGAGTTGCTGAAGATGATGTTCCAAATTCACCACCACGTAAAAAAATAGAAGAAGTAGTTACATTTATAAAGTAATAGTTTTATGTTAATGAAATAAAAAATCTGGACAAAAGATGTTCAGATTTTTTTATTGGCAAATATTATAAAAATATTTTAAAAGTGAAGATGCGAGGAAATTTTGTAAATTCAAGAAAAATTACGGAAACACAATAAATTATTATTAAAATTAAAATATATAATTATTTTTATAAAAAAATTGCAATAAATAATCGAAAAAGGTTGATAAATTGATAATGGTATAGTAAAATAATACTAAATTAACTATAGATTTGTAGTGAAAAACGTGGGGGGATAAAATGGAACAAAGAACAGAAGAAAAAGTAATTGATTTGCAAGAAAAGAGAAAAGTATCTTTAATTGAAAAGATTGGGAAGAAAATACCAGATCCAGTTATAATATTTGCAATATTTTATGTTGTTGTTTTAGCGGCAACTTTCTTCTTAGGAGGAAAAACATTTGATGTTATGAATGGTGATGGAACTTATACAACTCATACTATTTTAAATATGTTTGATGCAGAAAATGTTCAATGGATATTTTCAAATGCATTACTTACTAACTGGTTAGCATATGGTGGAGGGGTACTAGGTACAATTCTAGTTGTTATGCTAGGTGTTGGTTTAGCAGAAGAGTCAGGACTTTTATCTACATTAATAAAAAAGGTTGGATTAAAAGTTTCAGATAAAATGCTTCCAATAGTTTTAGTATTTTTAGGAATCATGAGTAGTATAGCTACTGATGCAGGTTATGTAATTTTAATACCTCTAGCAGGTCTTTTATATGCAGGGTTAAAGAAAAATCCACTTATTGGTATGGCTGCGGCTTTTGCAGGGGTTTCAGCAGGATTCAGTGCTAACTTAATTCCAGCTACACCAATAGATATAATAATTGGTAATAATGCGAAGATATTTGCAGAAGGACAGGGAATTCCTTTTACTAATGCTGCTGGACAAGCTTTAAATCCAGCTACTATGCACTATTACTTCGTAGTTGCATCTACATTTATGTTAGCAGCTATAGGTGCTTTTGTAACTATAAAGATAATTAAGCCAAGACTTGAAAAAGAAAGTTATATAATTCCAGAGGATATGAACTTAGATGACTTTACAGTTAAGCCTGTTGAAAATAAAGCTCTTAAGTTTGCTGGTTTAGGATTTTTAATTGCAGCTGTATGTGTAATAGGATTATATTTTGGTCCTTTAAAGACTTTTATAGATTCAGATGGTTCGAAAGTAACACCATTTATGGATAATATTATATTAATAATAACATTCTTATTCTTTATGCCAGGGGTATTCTATGGTATAAAAGTTGGAAAGTTTAAAACAGCTAATGATGTAGTTAAAGGTATGTCTAAACAAATGGGATCTATGGGATCAGTTCTTGTTTTAACATTCTTCTCATATAACTTCTTAGCATTATTATCTAAGAGTGGACTTGGAACTTATATTACTTACTTAGGTGGTAATTTATTAAAAGCTATGAATTTATCAGAGTATCCAATTCTTTTAATAATAGGATTTATACTTATTACAGCGGTAATAAACTTATTTGTTGGAGGATTAACTTCAAAATGGATGTTACTTGGTCCAATATTCTTACCAATGTTATATAAAGTAAATTCAAATATGACACCAGAAGTTGTAGCTGCAGCTTATAGAGTTGCTGACTCATCAACTAATATAATAACTCCATTAATGTCTTATGCAGGTATAATATTAGTATTTATGAGAAAGTATAAGCCAGAATATACAATTGGTGATATGATAAGATTAATGATGCCTTACTCAGTAAGCTTCTTAATTGGATGGACAATACTTTTACTAGGATTCTTTGCATTTGGAATTCCATTTGGATTCTAGTATTTAAATAATAAGAATAAAACTCCTTTTACAGTGATTTAATGTAAAAGGAGTTTTGTTTTACATTAGTATTTTTATTAAAAAATATAATATAAAAGAAATAGTATGTACTAGAATTCATATAATAGGATTTTTTAGTTTGTTGAATGTAAAATTTTATATTGATATACTAAAAATAAAGAGGTATAAAGTTAAAAGGGGTAGGAGTTAATAAAATGAGAATAGAAACAGATTATCTTATTATTCGTAATTTTGAATTAAAAGATGAGAAAGATTTAAGAGAATATATGCTACAACGAATAGATGCAGAATTTGAAGGATATCCGGATTTTAAAAAAGAGAAATCAAAAGAAGAAATAAAATTTAGAGCCGAAAGTGATGAATTTTTTGCTATTGAGCTAAAAGAGACTCATAAGGTTATTGGAAATATATATTTAGGGAAAAGGGAATTTAATAACAGAGAATTAGGATATGTATTAAATGAAAATTATCAAAATAAAGGATATGGTACTCAAGCTAGTAAGGCAATAGTTGAATATGCATTTGAATAAGGAGTACACAGAGTTTATGCAGAATGTGCGCCACAGAACATAGCTTCTTGGAAGGTTATGGAGAAGATTGGATTAAAAAGAGAAGCTTATTTTAGAAAAAATGTTTATTTTCATTTAGATTTAGAAGGAAATCCAATATATTGGGATACGTATGTATATGCAGCATTAAACCCTAATGATAAGTAGTAAAACAGGTAGCCTGTTAATTCATATTAGATATGAGCTAACAGGCTTATATTTATACTTTTTTTAATTTTTTAAATACATTAGATTTTTCAAGTGCTGTAGCTAAAACTAGGGCAATAACTATACCAACAATTGACTGAATAATATTACTAGGGATTGATGCGATTGCAGCAGGAAATCCATATAGTATAGTTTCAAATAAAGCATAACCTAATACCTGAAATGCACATCCAAGAATACAGCCTATAATCCAAGCGAATTTATTTTTATTAATTAAATTGTGTGCAATTGTGCAAATGATTATAACCATGATAGCTTTAATAAAAAATGTAGGAATTATATATTGCATGTATCCACTCAATAAATCACATAATGCTGCGCCTAAACCAGCTGCTAATGCCCCTTCTTTCTTTCCTAAAATAAAGGCAGATAGGATAACCATGGAATCACCAATATGAGTATATCCATTTAATGATGGAATTTTAATTAAGTATGTTGCTACAAAGACTAATGCAGCCATTATAGCTATTTTTGTAATATCTTTAGTATTAACACTTTTATTTGACATAAAAAAACCTCCACAATAATTTCCATATTAATAAGATACACTAAATAAAATAAACATTCTAATGTATGGGTACAATTATAGATGGTAATATAATAATGTATTTATATTAAGTTTAAGTTATAGTACATGTAAAATGTGATATAATAGTGAAAAAATAAATGCTTAAAGGAGAACATATTATGGATAAAAATAAAAATGTTAGATTAGGGTTAATTGAATTGTGGAAAAATAAGGCTAGAACTTTAGGATATACTCAAAAAGAAGTTGATGAAAGAAATAACCAAAATTTCTTTTTAAAAGAAGAGTATGATATATTAACTGAATTTTATAGAGAATATGAAAAAGGGAATGTAAAGTAAGAAAATATATATTAAATATTTAAGGAAAACTAAGATTTAAACATAATTATTGACTAATTTTAGTTTTCCTTGTAAAATTATAACATGTTTATGGTAATATATTCTATGTAATTGTTTTAATATTGAGAAAAACACCGAAGATATAAAAGTATAAGTTAATTGGAAATGGGATTAAAAAAGAAAGAAGCAGATAAGTTATAGTAATTTTAATTCTAAGGGAATGAGGGGAAAGAATGGACAATAAAAGAAAAGATGAATTAGGAAGTTTATTTGTATTTAATAATAAATATAGTAATAAGGAGTTTGAAAAGGTTACCATACAAGAGCTTGTATTTTTGATTTATACAATAAGGGTTTTTAAAGAAAAGGAAATTTTAAAAAACTATGATTATGATACTAAAATTATAACATTTACTAAAGTTTTAATTAATAAGATTAAATTAACAAAAAAATTATATATTGCTTATGATAAAAATACTAAATATCCATATTTAGATTTTCAAGGGAGAGCATGGATATTTTCAGAAAAAGAGTTTGCTGATAAAGCAGAAGAATATTTTAATAAAGAAGAAACATTCTTACAGATGAAGGAGTTAATAAACTTAAATGTAATGAATGAATTTGGTAAATTGCATTATTTGGGTATTGAGAAAGTTATAATTGATAATGGACAATATAACATAGAAATAAATAGGAATGATATATTACCATCACCTGATTATAGTAATATACCAGCAAGAAAAATTCCAGTTATGAATCCAAAGCTTCAATTTGCTATGATATATTTTTTCCAATATGCTTATTCAGGGAAAAATTATAAGAATAAGGCAGAAGTAATTCGTGGGTTAGAAGCAAATATGCTTGAAGAGGTTTTAAGAGCTAAATTTTTATTACCAATAAAATTAGAAAGTGATAATATTGGGATTGATAGCAATGGAGCAAATGTTGTTGAAAAAGGAAGTAAAGTTAATTTTACAGTTATTAAAGATAAAGACAGCTTAAGATGGCTTCCAGCATTTACTGATTGGTATGAATTTAATAAGGCTTTTGATAAAAGTAAACTAAAGAGTAGTATTTGTTCTTTTGAAGATATTTTAACTATTTCTAAAAATCTAGAAGGTATAGTAATTAATTGTAATGGGTTAGCTCTGAAGATTGATGAAAACAATAGAAAAGTAATTATGGAATTTATGGAAAATAAAAAATAAATATTTAAGAAGAATATTAAACTGATTGTGTAAAAGTTTAGAATTTTATACAATCAGTTTTTATTATTTTTAGAGTATATATTTTAGATTAAAAATAATTTATTGACATAAAATAAGATTATATGTAGAATTAAAAACTTTATTATGGTAAAATAAGCAAATTAAAAAGTACCAAAGGAGGAGAAAAATGAAATTAATATTAAGGTATTTAAAAAAATATAAAGGGCTTGTCTTACTGAATTTGGTAGGTGTATTTGGATTTGCATTAGTAGAATTGGGTATACCAACAATAATGGCAGATGTAATAGATAAAGGTATAGCCTATAATGATATAAACTATGTAAAGAAAATGGGATTTGTTATTGTTGTAATATCAATATTAGGTGCTATGGGTAGTATTTTGTTAGGATATACTTCAGCAAATATTTCTACAAAGGTAGTCAGAGATATAAGAAATGATATATTTAAGAAAGCACAGGAATTTTCACATACTGAATATGATAAGTTTGGCATTTCTTCTATGATAACAAGGACTACAAATGATGCATTTCAAGTTATGCAATTTACCAATACAATCCTAAGGATGGCCATGATATGTCCAGTAATGTTTATTTTAAGTTTATTTATGATATTAAAAACAAATGTAAGATTATCATTAATATTAGTAGTAACATTACCACTTATAGTATTAGGTGTATTTTTAATTGCAAAAACATCTCATCCATGGTCACAAAGTCAGCAAAAAAACTTGGATACTTTAAATAGGATTTCAAGAGAAAATTTAACAGGAATAAGAGTTATAAGAGCTTTTGGAAATGATGATTATGAAAGCAAAAGATTTAGTAATGCAAATAATAAATATGCAAGTATTTCAAAAAAATTATTTAAATTGATGTCAGTTGCGCAACCATCATTTTTTTTATTACTGAATTTAGCAATAATAGTATTATTTTGGGTTGCTAGTAAAATGATTAATATTGGTATACTACAAGTTGGACAATTAGTAGCATTTATAGAATATTTATTTCATGCAATGTTTTCGTTAATGCTATTTTCAAATGTATTTGTAATGTATCCTAAGGCTCAAGTTTCAGCAGAAAGAATTGAAGAAGTATTAACTTCCGAAACAATAATAAAAGATCCTGTGCAAGGAGTAACAGAAACAAATAATGAAGGTACATTAGTATTTAATGATGTAACATTTACTTATCCAGATGGAGAGGAGCCTGTAATAAAAAATGTTTCATTTAAAGCTAAGAAGGGGGAAACAATAGCTTTTATAGGAAGTACCGGAAGTGGTAAATCAACTCTTATAAATCTTATACCAAGATTTTATGATGTTACGGGAGGTAGCATAAAAATAGATGGAATAGACGTAAGAGATTTTAAAATTAAATCATTACGTCAGAAAATAGGATTTATAAGGCAAAAAACATTACTATTTACAGGAAGTATTAAAAGTAACATAAAATTTGGTAAACAGGAAGCAAGTCATGATGAAGTAGTAGAAAGTGCTAAAACAGCACAAGCATACGATTTTATCAGCAAAAAAGAATTAAAGTTTGATGAACCAATAGGTGAAGGTGGTTCAAATGTTTCTGGAGGTCAGAAACAAAGGTTATCTATTGCAAGAGCATTAGTTAGAAAGCCTGAAATATATATTTTTGACGATAGTTTTTCAGCCTTAGACTTTAAAACAGATGCAATTTTAAGGGCAGAACTAAAAAAAGAAACAGCTGACGCAATAGTATTAATAGTAGCTCAAAGAATAGGTTCAATAATGGAAGCTGATAAAATTATTGTATTAGATGAAGGTAAAGTAGTTGGATGTGGAAAACATAAAGAACTTTTAAAGAGTTGTTCAGTATATAAAGAAATAGCATTATCACAACTTACAGAGGAGGAATTAGCATAATGGTAAAGATTAAGGATTCAATAAATAAAATTACTCCTTTTGTGAAACCTTATAAAATAGGATTTTTAACAGCAATATTACTTATAATCATAGCAGCAGTATTTACAGCGCTTGCACCAAAAACTGAAGGTTTAGTAATAACTCAGCTTACCAATGATTCCTTTGAATTAATCAAGGGAGTACCGGGAGCAAGTGTAAATTTTAAATATATTACAAAAGTTTTAATATTATTATTAGGTGTATATTTAGGAAATGTATTAGCAACATTTGCAGCAAGTTTCTTATTAACTAATGCTATTCAAAATAGTATGAGAGATTTGAGAGGAGCAGTTCAAGATAAAATAAGAAAATTACCAGTGAGCTATTTTGATAAAAATAGTTATGGGGATGTTTTAAGTAGGATTACTAATGATATAGATACTATTTCAAATGCACTTCAACAAAGTTTAAGTCAAGTTGTAAATTCTATACTGTCAGTAGTTTTAGCATTAGTAATGATGTATTCAATAAATATCAAGCTGGCATTAATAGCAACGATTATAATCCCACTAAGTTTTATAGTATCAAAGGTGGTAGTAAGTAAATCTCAAGGATATTTTAAGAAGCAACAAGATGCATTAGGTAAATTAAATGGAACAGTACAAGAAATGTATACTGGATTTAATGAAATTAAATTATATGGGAAAGAAGAGGATGCAATAGAAGAGTTTATCACTATAAATGGTGAACTTCAAGTTGCTGGATTTAAAGCTCAATTTATCTCAAGTACTATGGGGCCACTAGTATCTTTAATTTGTTACCTTGGGATAGCTGCTATTGGTATACTTGGAGCTGTTATTTCGATTGCTGGAGGAATTACTGTTGGTAATCTTCAAGCATTTATAAGGTATATATGGCAAATAAATCAACCTTTATCTCAAGTAACTCAACTATCATCAGCAATTCAATCAGCATTTGCTGCTGTTGATAGAGTATTTGAATTTTTACAGGAGGAAGAAGAAATACAAGATAAAAGCACTTCAATTAAATTAGATAATCCAAGAGGGGATGTTTCTTTTGAACATGTAAGGTTTGGATATAGTGACGATAAAATTTTAATACATGATTTAAATGCGGAAATTAAAGCAGGCCAGATGGTAGCAATAGTAGGACCTACTGGAGCAGGTAAAACTACATTGATTAATTTATTAATGAGATTTTATGAACTTAATGGTGGAGCTATTAAAATTGATGGAGTAGATACTAGAGATATGAAACGTGAAGATTTACGTAGTATGTTTGGTATGGTACTTCAAGATACTTGGTTATTTAATGGAACAATAGAAGATAATATAAAGTATGGTAGGTTTAATGCTACCAAGGATGATGTTATACTTGCAGCTAAAATAGCTAATGTACATCACTTTATAAAAACTTTACCGGATGGATATGATATGTTTTTAAATGAAGAGGCATCAAACATATCACAAGGAGAAAAACAGTTATTGACTATAGCAAGGGCAATAATATCTGATCCAGCTATTTTAATTTTAGATGAAGCAACAAGTTCTGTTGATACTAGAGTTGAGCTTATGTTACAAAAAGCTATGCAAAATATTATGAAAGGTAGAACAAGCTTTGTGATAGCTCATAGATTATCTACAATTAAGAGTGCTGATTTAATACTAGTAATTAAGGATGGAAATATAATAGAGCAAGGAAATCATGAAGAATTAATGGAAAAAGGTGGGTTCTATAAAGAATTATATAATAGTCAATTTTCCGAAGAGGCAGAATAAGTAACAAATAATAAATTTATATTGGAGGTGTTATTCATGAAAGATAAAGAACAAGATAAAGAAGAGTTTTATAAGAAAATACAACAAGAACAAATGTTAATAGATATAGATGAATTTGCTCATAAAATGCTTGAGGGAGAAGAGGAGAATATTCCAGGAAGTAATAAAGGATTAGATTAAAAATATAGTAAAGTACACCTATAAATGAACTGCCCTTTAAAATAAATATAGGGCAGTTCATAAAATTAATTAAAGTATTTGATTTCACTTTTATACAAATCCTAATAATAGACCAATCATATGAATTAAAAAAGAAATAATCCAAGCTATTGCACATTGTATTACTACAATTCCAAGGGCAGCCTTTCTTGAGCCCAGTTCTCTTTTAATACATGCTATTGCAGCAACACAAGGTGTATATAATAATGTAAATATTAAAAATACAAATGCAGTAAAAGGTGTAAATAATGTTGATAAAGCTGATGTATTCCCGCCTAATAAAACTGTTAATGTGCTAACTACACTTTCTTTTGCTGTAAAGCCTGTAATCAATGCTGTGGAAATCCTCCAGTCTCCAAAGCCTAAAGGAATAAATAAAGGAGTTATTAATCCACCAATACTAGCTAACATGCTTCTACCAGAATCTGCTACGACATTAAGTCTAGTATCAAAAGTTTGTAAAAACCATATTATAATAGTTGCTACAAAAATAATTGTAAATGCTTTTGTAATAAAGTCTTTAGCTTTAGTCCAAATTAGTTGCCAAACACTTTTAGGACTAGGAAATCTATAGTTTGGTAGTTCCATTACAAAAGGTATTGGCTCACCTTTAAAGGCACTATTTTTAAGAAGTAGGGCAAATAAAATACCAACTATAATTCCGGAAAAATACAAAATAACCATAACTAACACGCGATATTTATTAAAAAAAGCATAAGTGAACAAAGCATAAATTGGAAGTTTAGCTGAACAACTCATAAAAGGAATTAATAAAATTGTCATTTTGCGATCACGCTCAGATGAAAGTGTCCTTGTTGCCATTATAGCAGGGACAGAACATCCAAAGCCAAGAAGTAAGGGAACAAAACTTCTACCTGAAAGTCCTATTTTTCTTAAAAGTTTATCCATTATAAAAGCAATTCTTGCCATATATCCACTATCTTCTAAAATTGATAAAAAGAAAAACAATACAACTATTATAGGTAAAAAGCTAAGAACGCTTCCAACACCACCAAAAATACCATCAATTACAAGTGATTTTACTGTTGGATTAAGTCCATAAGAGGTTAATGCAGTGTCACAAATATTTGTAAACCAGTTTATTCCATAAGTTAGTAAATCTGAAAATGTAGCACCTATTACATTAAAAGTAAGCCAAAATACAATTGCAATAATAGCAATAAAGGAAGGAAGTGCTGTATACTTTCCAGTAAGTATGTTATCTATTTTTATACTTCGTTTATGAGATTTACTTTCTCGGGCCTTTATAACAGTATTATCGCATACTCTGTTAATAAAGCTAAAGCGCATATCTGCCAGAGCAGCTTGTCTATCCTTTCCAGTTTCATTTTCCATTTCAATTATAATATGATTTAGCATTTGTTTTTCATTAGTATCTAGTTTTAAAGCTTCTAAAATAATGTGATCTCCTTCAACTAGTTTTGTAGCTGCAAATCTTTCTGGGATATGTGCATTTTTAGAGTGATCATCGGTTAAATGTATTATTGCATGAATGCATCTATGGATTGCGGCTTGTTCATCAGAAATTTTTTCATCACAAAAATCTAACCGTCCAGGGCACTCATTGTATCTGGCTACGTGAATAGCATGTTCTATTAGTTCATCAATACCCATATTTTTTGAAGCTGATATTGGGACAACTGGAATTCCAAGAGTTTCTTCCAATAAATTAACTTTAATTGTACCACCATTTTCTTGAACTTCATCCATCATATTTAAGGCAAGAACCATAGGAATATCCATTTCAATTAGTTGCATAGTTAAATAAAGGTTACGTTCAATATTAGTAGCATCCACAATATTTATTATTCCCCTAGGACGATTATTAATAAGAAAATCTCTAGTTACAATTTCTTCATCAGTATAAGGAGAAAGAGAGTATATTCCAGGGAGATCTGTTACTGTAGCTTCAGGATGATTTTTAATAATTCCATCTTTTCTATCAACTGTTACACCAGGGAAATTACCAACGTGTTGATTACTTCCTGTTAACTGATTAAAAAGAGTAGTTTTACCAGAGTTTTGATTTCCTATTAAACCAAAGGTAATAGGTTCACTTTCACGTAATTCATTTCCTTTTTTACGGACATGATAAATGCCCATTTCACCAACTTGCGGATGTGGAATATCGTTAATTCTTTCTTTTAAATCTTCAGTATACTTTGTATCTTGAATGTCTTTAATTTCAATTTTTGCAGCATCCTGTAGTCTTAAGGTTAATTCATAGCCACGTAAGCGTAATTCTATTGGGTCTCCCATAGGTGCTGTTTTTATAAGAGAAACTTTAGTTTCAGGAGTAAGTCCCATATCCAGAAAGTGATTTCTTAATGCTCCTTTGCCTCCAACTTTTACAATAGTAGCAGTTTTTCCAACTTCTAATTCATCTAATGTCATTTTAATCACCTACCTTTAATTACTTAACTAATATAATAATTATTCAAAAAAATAATTTATTTGATTAAAATAAAAATTTTATTAGAAAAAGTTGAATTAAATTTGTTTAAATATACAAAAAAGAAATAGTTTAATATTTATTTTCAATAAAATTTATTACAAATATAAGTATAAACAATAAAATGAATGGAAATATCAGCAATAAAGAAATCTAGTATTTCAGATTAAGTATTATATATAAAATTATAAGATGTAAGAAATAATAAAAGTATATCATTGGAAATAAATAAAGAAGAAAAGATAATATTATTAAATATATTATAAAAATATTTAGTGTAGCATAAAGGGAAAAAATAATATATACGAATATTGTAGAAAATGTTGAAAAAAATATTCGTATAATGTAAAATGCTAATTGAACAAAGGGATAAAATGTAATTATCTTTACAAATGGAGGGGAAAAACTTGTTAAAAAACAATAATAAATTAATTGCATTAATTACAGCACTTACAATAAGTGTAGGAATGGTAATGCCGTCTAGAATAGCAAAGGCAGATGAAATTACTAATGAAACTATTGAATTAGTAGATGAAGTTTCAAATAGTGATGAATCAAAAATGGATAGTGGAAATAAAGTAATTGATATTTTAAGCTTTAATGATTTTCATGGAAATGTTTTAGAATCAGGAAAGAATATAGGTGCGGCGAAATTAACAGGCGTAATCAAAGAGTATCAAACTAAAGATGAAGCAAGCGATACATATGGTGTTGTAACTGTATCAGGGGGAGATTTATATCAAGGTACAGCAATATCAAACATATTAGAAGGTAAGCCAGTAAATGAAATGATTAAAGAAATTGGAATGGTAGCTTCAGCTATTGGCAATCATGAATATGATTGGGGTTCAAATAAAATAAAAAATTGGGCTGATGAAGCAGGATTTGATTTTGTTGCTGCAAATTTAATAGATGAGACTACAGGTACAATACCAGACTATGCAGTTCCATATATTATAACAGATGTAGAAGGAGTTAATGTTGCATTTATAGGTATTGCGACTCCAGAAACATTAACAAGTACAAAAGCAGAAAATGTAATAGGATTGAAGTTCTTAGATATAATTGAGACTTTAGATAAATATTCTCAAATAGTTAGAGCTGAAGGTGCAGATATAGTAATTGCATTAACTCATTCACCAGCAACTGAAGATAGCAATGGAGTAATAACAGGAGAAGCAGCTGAAATTGCAGCAAATGCAAATGATATTGATGCAGTTATTGCAGCTCATAATCATAAATTTGTAGATGGATTTGTAACAAATATCAATAACGGTAAAGAAATTCCTGTTGTGCAAGCTGGTTATAATGGTAGAGGACTATCAGTGCTTACTTTTACTGTTGATGATAATAATGAAATAATAAGTATAGATGCAAATACAAGACAATTCTATGTTGAAAGTACAGTTAATGACTTCCCTATTGATAAAAATGTTGATGAAGCAATATCTAAATTTAATGATGAATTAGCACCAACTTTAGCAACTGAAATAGTTGATTTAGAATTTGATTTAGATCATGATAGATATGCTGGTGTTACACCACTTGGTATTACAGTTGCAGAAGCCATGAGACAAGCCGGAGGAACACAAGTAGCAATTGCAAATGGTGGAGGTATTAGAGCGCCATTGTCTAAAGGAATGTTAACACTAGGAGATATGTATACAATATTACCTTTTGATAATAATGTAGTTACTATGAAAGTAACAGGAGCTAAGCTAAAAGAATTAATTCAGCATGGAATTAATCCAGATGGATTTGGATGGGGGCAGTATTCAGGTTTAACAGTTTGGTATGATTCAAAAACAGATGAAATAACTTCAATGAGATTATCAGATGGAACAAAAGTTGAAGATGATGAATATTACACACTAACAAGTATTGATTTCCTGATGACTGGTGGAGATAGCTATAATTTTGATGGACACATTGATCCAGTAATAATTGGAGAAATGAGGGATGTAATCATAAATGAATGGCAAACAAAGGGAATAGAAAAGTTAAATTATAATTTATTAATTGACGGAGAAGATACTACTGATATTGTTGCAGATGAAAAAGTAGAAGTTAAGCCAGAGATTACTCCAGAGCAAGTTCCTTCAGAAACTCCAGATTCAAATGAAAATGTAGAAAGTGATAAAGGAACAGGAAGTGTTGAAAAGTTACCACAAACAGGTACACCATTATCTTCAGCACAAGTTATATTTATATCATTAGCTATAATTGCTGTTGGATTTGTTATTTTTAATAAAAAAGAAGAGATTGCATAAAAATTAAAGGGGCTGTATCAAAATAAATTTTGATATTAGCCGATAAAAAAAGGAGGGTTCGAATTCGAATCCTCCTTTTTGC
>NZ_JBCOAB010000008.1:0-103856 GCF_040227035.1 Clostridium sp. RTP31139st1_H3_RTP31139_211217 | reverse complement strand
TAATTTATTGTACAAAAAAAGACTCTATATAGATAGATACTCTTTTTTTGAGTGTCTACTATATAGGGTCCATTTTATTTAATACTTGGTTTTATTTTTTTAATTAAAGAGTTATAGCTTATGGTTATTTATGATTATATAGTTAAAAAGGCGCCACCCAGATTTGAACTGGGGAATAAAGGTTTTGCAGACCTCTGCCTTACCACTTGGCTATAGCGCCAAATTACTTATAATTAAATATATGCAAATTTATATAAAATATTCATAAAATAAAATTAATTAGCATTTATAAAATATAAATAATAATCAACAATTTAATGATACAGACGTATTATATAAGAGATTATAAAACTAATAAACTTCCCCTATCGAAAAGTTTACTATTTCTTAGATATAATGGCTTTATATCATATTTATATAGAAACTCTTTAACCATCGTTCCAAAAGCATAGTGTTCTAATGAGCCAAAGAAGGCCATGCAATCATCTGAAATCATACCTCCAACACCACCGATAAATCCATAGTTTAACCCAGGAAGTTCAATATCTCCAAATGGAATCAGCAATACATCAAAGTTTTCTTTAACTAAAGCTTTATGTATTCCAGCATCATTAGTTATGATGGCATCTTCCCTTATAGGCAATATGGAGCATTTAGAATATCCTTGTTTAATATTTATATGCTTTTTGTTCTTACAATAGTTTAAGAGTTCTTTATCGCTGTACTTTAAGTTATGAATTAAATAATTTTCAGTAATATAGGCATTTAGCAATACGTTATTTGGATATTTTTCATGTAACGAAGAAAAGCTATTTATGTATTTAATACCTTTTTCATCTAATAATTTTTTAAAGTCATTATTAATATCTTTATTTATAATTATGGTCTTATTTTTTTTGCTTAAAATATTTAATTGTATATCAACATGACCGTCAATAGCTGAATAAAGATTATTAGCACGAGGAACTTTAATTACATCATAATTCATATTTTTTAGTGAATTAATTTCATCTAATGAGGTTCTATAATCAACAAAACTTATCATTATTTTTCTCCTTGATATAAATGTATTTATTATAAGATATAAAATATTCATAAAAAAATCAATATTTTATAATAAGTGTACACTCAACTTAGTATATAGAAAAAAATTTAATACATACTAATATTAAGAAAGGAGTGAAATCCATGCTTGTGATGAAGATAGTGCATAATGATGAAATAGATTTAGTCCACGAATTACAAGAGTTAAGAGAAATACTAAAAAAGAAAAATATAACTATAGGTCTTGTGGAAAGTGGAGAGGGAAGTTCGCATTTGATAAAAGTTATGTGCAATGAAGAGTGTTATAATGAGAAAATAAAAAGAATGATATATTTATATATAAGTAATATTTTATATAATATAGTAATTGAAAAATATAGAGAAAAAGAACTTTTTAATTTTTTGACAGAAACCTATTTCTTCTTAAAGCAAGAAGAAATATTAGAAGTTGAAGAAATGATTATGAAGGTTTTGAGAAGCGAAGAAAATTTAAAAGATGAAAAAATGATTTTCTGTATTAGCAAAATAAATTCAATAATTGAAAAGATTAAAACTTGTCTTGAAGAAAATGAAGAAATTAACATTAAAGGATTTATTACATTTAGAATGAAAGAATTGAGAGAGGATATAGAAGAAATTATAGACAAAGTAGTTGAGGAGTACATGGTAGAAAAGGAATATAAAGAGTTTGTAAAATTATTAAAATACTTTGTCGATATACAGGAAAGTAAAATAGAAAAAATCAACATTTATATCCACGAAGGTGGAGGATATGAATTAAAAGATGGATATGGTAATGACATTTTTAATGAATTTATGAAAGAATTATCAGAGTGCAAAATTGATACTGAAGCTAAAATAGAAGATATTATTATTAGTGGTTTAATAACTAATGCACCAAAGCAAGTAATTATACATCATAAAGAAAATTGCTTAAATGCAGAATTTATAGAAACAATAGTAAATGTATTCGGTGATAGAGTTTTTTATTGTACAGGATGTACAAATTGTAAAACATCAAAATTAAAAGTATAAAAGTAAAAAGTATAAAATTGAAAATTTAGGGTTGTATTATTTTATAAACAACCCTTTTATCATTTAAAAATAAATTTAATAAAAAAGAAAATATATAGCTTAATAAATTTAATGTTATTTAAATTTATTATTTATTTAACATAAGATAATTTAAGTAATAACTAAATATTTTATAAATACTATAAGCAGATTATTGAGAAAATCTTAAATACTATAAAATTTACCGTGGAATTACTATGAAAAGTTAATTAAAGATGGTAAAATACATGGTGAACTTTTAAATAATAAAAAGAAAAAAATAGAACAAAATAATATTATGATTCTTATCATTAGGAGGTGAAGTAATGAAATGGAATTTTAAAAGTAATATAAAATTAAAAGGAGTGCAAATATTAGCTTTAGGCTTTATAATAGTAATTTTAGTGGGAGCAATTTTACTTACTCTTCCCATTTCTAGTGTTAGCGGAGAAAGTACAGATTTTTTAGATGCATTATTCACTTCAACATCAGCAGTATGTGTTACTGGATTAGTTGTAGTGGATACAGGAAGCTATTGGAGTATGTTTGGACAAACGGTAATTATGATTCTTATAGAGATTGGTGGACTTGGATTCATGTCTTTTACTACTTTAATTGCAATTCTTTTAGGGAAAAAAATTACTTTGAGAGAAAGGCTAATTCTACAAGATGCTATGAATACCTTTAATATTCAAGGACTAGTAAAAATGGTTAGATATGTTTTAGTATTTACTATTTCAGTACAATTCTTTGGTGCATTATTATTATCAACTCAATTTGTACCTCAATTTGGCCCAGGAAAAGGGGTTTTTTATAGTATTTTTCATTCGATTTCAGCTTTTTGTAATGCTGGATTTGATGTTTTGGGAAAAGGAAATAGCTTAATGTCTTTCAATAATAATATAGTAATAATGATGGTTATTTCTATATTAATAATTATAGGTGGATTAGGTTTTACTGTTTGGAGTGAGCTATATACTTGTAAAAGTATAAAACGTGTTTCAATTCATTCAAAAATGGTTATTTTAATGACTACTGTATTAGTTTTAGGTGGAGCAATATTAATGTTTTTATTTGAACATAATAATTCAAACACTATTGCAGATATGTCATTTATTGATAAATTAATGAATTCCTTATTTGCTTCTATTACACCGAGAACAGCTGGATTTAACAGTATTTCTACAGAAGGAATGAGCACAGCTGGACAGTTTTTAACTATAATTTTAATGTTTATTGGTGGTTCGCCTGGTTCTACTGCAGGTGGTGTAAAAACTACTACAATAGGAGTTTTAATTGTAACTGTAATTTCAGTAATAAAAGGAAGAGAAGATTCTGAAGTATTTCAAAGAAGATTTAGTAAAGATTTAGTATATAAAGCATTTACATTATTATTTGTTGCATTTACTTTAGTTATTGTTGTCACTATGCTATTATCATATACAGAAAAAGGTGCAAGCTTTATAGCATTATTTTATGAAACAGTTTCAGCAATGGGAACAGCAGGTTTAACTTTAGGTTTGACACCAGAATTAAGTAGTGTAGGAAGAGTTCTAATAATAATGATGATGTATTTAGGAAGAGTGGGTCCTTTAACAGTTGTATTATCTATAACAAAGAAAAAGGTAAACTCTGGTATTAAATATCCAGAAGGAAAAATTTTAATAGGTTAGGGGAATAAAGATGGCAAATACTAAACAATTTGTAGTTATAGGATTAGGTAGATTTGGAGAATCAGTTGCTAAAACTTTATATTCACTAGGACATGATGTTTTAGCAATTGATATGGATGAAGATTCAGTACAAGAAATATCAGATAGTGTTACACATGCAGTACAAATGGATGCAACTGATGAAAATGCATTAAGAACATTAGGATTAAGAAACTTTGATGTTGCTGTAGTAACTATTGGATCAAATATTCAAGCTAGCGTAATGATTACTTTATTAGTTAAGGAACTGGGTGTAAAATATATAATTGCAAAAGGTCAAAGTGACTTACATGCAAAAGTATTATATAAAATTGGAGCTGATAGAGTAGTATTACCTGAAAAAGATATGGGAGTAAGAGTTGCTCATAACTTAGTATCAGCAAGTATTTTAGATTTTATAGAATTATCTCCAGATTATAGTATTATGGAATTAAGAGTACTAAATGAATGGGATGGTAAAACTTTAAAAGAGTTAAAACTTAGAAGTAGCTATGGAATAAATATTATGGCTATAAAGAAAGGTGAAAATATTGATATTTCACCAAAAGCAGAAGAGGTATTATCATCTGATGATATTATAGTAGCAATAGGATCAGCGGATGATTTAAGCAATTTAGAAGATATGTTAGTAAAGAGAAAATAAGAGGTGTAATGTTGGTAGTTATTGAAAGTAAAGACAATGCATTATTTAAGAATACAAGAAAGTTAAAAGAAAGGAAATATAGAACTAAAGAAAATAAATATATAATAGAGGGATTTAGATTAGTTCAAGAAGCATTTAAAGCTAAATGTAGTATTGAGTATTTAATTGTAAATGAACATGGTAAAGATAAAATAAATGATTATTTACAAGAATATGTGGATAATATTAAGATATATGAATTAAAAAATGAATTATTTACACAATTAGTTTCTACAGAAAATACTCAGGGAATTATAGCAGTAGTAAATATAAATAATTCTATTAAAGATATAAAGGGTGATTTTTATTTATTATGTGATAAGGTTCAAGACCCAGGAAATTTAGGAACTATTATTAGAACAGCGCATGCTGCAGGAGTTAATGCAATAATATTAACAAAAGGGACTGTAGATATATATAACGATAAGACAATAAGATCTACTATGGGTTCGATATTTTATGTACCTATTATTTACGATAATGATTTAAGCTTTTTAAAGAATCTTAAAGATGAAGGTTTTAGTTTAGTGGCAACATCACTAGAAGAATCAAAAAACTTTTTTGATGAAGATTTAAGTGGAAAAGTAATTTTATCAGTTGGAAATGAAGGTAACGGGATAAGTGATGAAATATTTGACTTGGCTGATAAAAAAGTTAAGATTCCAATGCCTGGTGGAGCAGAATCTTTAAATGTAGGAGTTGCAACTTCAATTATTTTATTCGAAAAAGTAAGACAAAAACTTTGTAAAAATTAATTTAAAACTGGGTATTGAAAAAAATCTTGGTTATTTGTATAATAAATTGTAAATAAATATTTAAAGACTGTGAATGAGAAAGTAAATTTGAGAAAGTGTTCAGGGAGAAAAGATCATAGACTGCAAGTCTTTTTACATGGACTCTTATTGAAGTTCCCTCAGGAGTCCTAACTGTGAAGTAATAGTAGTAGTTAGCGGTTGAAGCCGTTATTTAATTAAGATGGATATGAAATTATTTTTCATATCAATTAGGGTGGTAACGCGGATATTCCGTCCCTTTGTGGGGCAGGGTATCCTTTTTTTATGGGAAAATTTATAAAAGTATTTAAGTTTTTATAAATAAATGAAGATATTAAAAATAAATACGCCCATTAAAATTTTATTAAAGTAAGAAGGGAGAACAAACAATGCAAGAAAAATTATTAGCAATTAAAGAAGCTGCTTTTAATGAAATATCTGCTGCTGAAAATAGCGGAGCATTAGAAGAAATAAGAGTTAAATACCTTGGTAAAAAAGGTGAGCTTACTACAATATTAAGAGGTATGGGTTCATTAACACCAGAAGAAAGACCAATAGTTGGTAAATTAGTTAATGAGGCTAAAAGTGAAGTTGAAGCAAAATTAGAAGAGGTTGGAACTGCAATCAAAACTAAAGAAAAAAATGCTAAACTTGCAAGTGAAGTAATTGATATATCTCTTCCAGGGAAGAAGCAAGTTATAGGAAAGAGACATCCTCTTGATTTAACATTAGAAAGAATGAAAGAAATATTTATTTCAATGGGATTCAGTATAGAAGATGGTCCAGAAGTTGAGCTTGATCATTATAATTTTGAAGCTTTAAACATACCAAAGGATCATCCAGCAAGAAGTGAACAAGATACTTTCTATATTAATGATAATATAGTTTTAAGAACTCAAACTTCACCAATTCAAATTAGAACAATGGAAAATCAAGAGCCACCTATAAAGATGATATCTCCAGGGAAGGTATATAGATCAGATGCTGTAGATGCTACACATTCACCAATATTCTACCAAATGGAAGGTTTAGTAATTGATAAGGGAGTTACTTTTGCAGATTTAAAAGGAACTTTAGAGTTATTTGCTAAAAAGATGTTTGGGGATAAGGTTGTAACTAAGTTTAGACCACATCACTTCCCATTTACTGAACCATCAGCTGAAATGGATGCAACTTGTTTCGTTTGTGAAGGAAAAGGATGTAGAGTTTGTAAAGGAAGCGGATGGATTGAAATTTTAGGTTGTGGAATGGTTCACCCTAACGTTTTAAGAAACTGTGGAATTGATCCTGAAGTATATAGTGGATTTGCTTTTGGATTTGGTGTAGATAGAATGGTTATGCTTAAGTATGGAATTGATGATATAAGAGCATTATACGAAAGTGATATGAGATTTTTAAATCAATTTTAATTAGGAGGTAAAGTAATATGAAAGTACCATATAATTGGTTAAAGGACTACGCTGAAGTTAACGTAGATCCACATACATTAGGAGATAAATTAACTCTTTCAGGCTCAGCTTTAGAAGAGGTTATAATACAAGGGGATAACATAAAAAATGTTGTTACAGGTAAAATTACAAAAATAGAAAAGCACCCAGATGCTGATAGATTAAATATTTGTCAAGTTAATATAGGAGCAGATGAGGAAATACAAATAGTTACAGCTGCTACTAATATGAAGGAGCAAGACATAGTACCAGTTGCTCTACATAAGTCAATTTTAGCTGATGGAACTGAAATTAAAAAAGGTAAAATGAGAGGGGTAGTATCTAACGGTATGTTCTGTTCTGAAGAAGAACTTGGAATAGCTGGAGATGAACCGGTTCATGGATTAATGATTTTACCTGCTGATGCTCCATTAGGAATGGATATAAAAGAATACTTAGGGTTAAATAAGGCTATATTAGATTTTGAAATAACTTCTAATAGACCAGATTGCTTAAGTATGATTGGTATGGCAAGAGAAACTGCTGCAACTTTAAGAACATCGTATAAAATGCCAAACTTTAATTATGAAGCTAAATGTTCAGCTAATATTAATGATGAACTAAAAGTAGAAGTTAGAGATGAATTATGTAGAAGATACATGGCTAAAGGTGTAAAAAATGTTAAAGTTGAACCATCACCAGGATGGATGCAAGAAAGACTTTTAGAAGCAGGTGTTAGACCTATAAACAATATAGTTGATATAACTAACTTTGTTATGTTAGAGCTAGGTCAACCAATGCATGCATTTGATGCAAGACAAATAGAAAGTAAAACAATAGTTGTTGAAAGAGCTTTAGACGGAGAAAAGTTTACAACATTAGATGAAATAGAAAGAGAATTAGATTCAAGTATCTTAATGATTAAAGATGGTTCTAAGTCTGTGGCTGTAGCTGGAATAATGGGTGGATTAAATTCAGAAATTCAAGATGATACTACAGAAGTAATATTTGAATCTGCAAACTTTGAAGGAACTAACATAAGAGTTAGCTCTAAAAAGTTAAATTTAAGATCAGAAAGTTCTTCAAGATTTGATAAAGATATAGATCCAAATTTAGCTAAACTTGCAATAGATAGAGCATGTGCATTAATTTGTGAATTAGGCTGTGGTGAAGTTATGGAAGGAACTATTGACGTTTATAATAATGTTAAGGAAGAAGGTTCTATAACTGTAGATTCTAATTGGATAAACAAATTCCTAGGAACAGAAATTTCTAAAGAAGAAATGAAAGAAGCTTTAGATTCTTTAGATTTAAAGACGGAATTAAATGGTGATGATTTAGTAATAACTATTCCAACATTTAGAATAGATATTGCTATAAAAGAAGACATTGCTGAAGAAGTTGCAAGAATTTATGGATATGATAAGATTCCTACAACTATATTTAAAGTTTCAACTGAAAGAGAACCAAAGCATAAAAATGAATTATTAAATGATAAGGTAATTGAAATAATGGTTGGTAGTGGTATCAATCAATCTATTAGTTATTCATTTGTATCTCCTAAGGTATTTGATAAAGTAAATATACCTGCAGATAGTGAATTAAGAAATGTAGTTAAAATCAAGAATCCATTAGGTGAAGATTATAGTGTTATGAGAACAACTACTTTACCTTCAATTATGGAATCTTTAGGAAGAAACTATTCAAGAAACAATGACTATGTAAGATTATTTGAAATTGGAAGAACTTATATTCCAAATGAAGATGAAACTAAATTACCAACTGAAAAGAATATTTTAACTATTGGTATTTATGGTAATTGTGATTATTTAGATCTTAAGGGAATAGTTGAAAATGTAGTTGATGGATTAGGAATAGCTAAGGCTAAATATGTTAGAGAAAGCGAAAACCCAAGCTATCATCCAGGTAAAACAGCTGCACTTATGGCAAGAAATAAAAAAGCAGGTGTATTTGGAGAAGTTCATCCAGATGTAATTGAAAACTATGGAATAGATGTTGATTGTTATGTTGCAGAGCTTGATTTAGATGCTTTATTTGAAGCTTCAAATATGAATAAATCATATAAGGCACTTCCAAAATTCCCAGCAGTTACAAGAGATATAGCTTTATTATGTGATGATTCTATATTAGTTGCTGAAATAGAAGAAACTATAAGAAAAGCTGGTGGAAACTTAGTAGAAAAAGTTCAATTATTCGATATCTATAAGGGAGCACAAATTCCAGAAGGTAAAAAATCAATAGCTTATGCAATTGCATATAGAGATGAAAAGAAAACTTTAGAGGATAAAGATATAGCTAAAGTTCATGATAAAATTCTTAAAGCATTAGAGCATAAATTAGGTGCTGTTTTAAGATAATTATTAAAGTATAAAAAGGAAGCTGAATTTTCAGCTTCCTTTAAATTATTATTAATGATTTTTTTAATAGATATAGAGGATAATATGAAAGTTTTGACTTTCTTAATCCAGGACAACCACAATCTTCTTCCCTATTAATATATTTCGTATTTTTAAAATTCTTATTTATAAATTCTCTGTTTATAAATGCATATATGCCTTTATAATTTATATCACAACGTTCAATGTGGATGATGGCTGTATCATTTAATATTTCACCAATTGAAAATCCAACAAGATTATTATTTACATAAACTGCAATACTTTTTAAATTTAAATAGTTTAGGTTATGAAGTAAATTAGTTATTTCTACTGTTTCACAACGTAATTCTTCACAAAGCTTATATTTGTTTTCATGCCACTTTTCTATTAAAGCTAAACAATCTTGAATGATTTTTTCATCATCTATCGATTTTATAATATAATTATAAGATTTTATAAATGAATTATAGTGATTTTTCTTTTGATGATACTTTTTCCCAGACAAATTTAACAATTCATCAGTTGAATATACATATTCAAAGTTGTCTCTGTTTTGGATTGTTTTGAAAGGAAAACTTGTATATTTTTTTAGGACATTAATAAAATTATCTTCAATATCCCCAAATAGATAAATAGTGTCGGTTGGGCTTAAGCTTTTTAAAGTTAATATTAAGTCTTCTAATTTATTTTTATCATAGCCAATAGGCATCATAAAAAAAGTTCCATCTTCTGTTTCCTTTTTTATTATTAAGCAATCATTTATGATAGAATATTGTGTTTTGCAAAAATCTTTCCATAAATAAAGTGTTACAAAAGAATATTCATAAGATTTATTATCTATTTTGCACAAATATTTCTCAAATAAATCTTTATCTTCTAAATTTATGCTTTTAAAGTTTTTCAATTTACCATCTCCTCTTAATAAGGAAGAAAATAGTATATATATTATTTTATTTTTGTAATTAAAAGATGTGTATGTTAATACTTGATTAACAAAATTTTAGGAATTTAATTTGGCTATAAGAATATAATTCAATGAATAATAAATTTATATAAAGGGTTAGGTAGAAGATGAAGTTACAAAATTTGATTTTAAACTTGTCAAAAGATGATATATTAAAGTTAATATCACTTCAAGATAAAACTATAGTTAAATCATTAGAATTAGGTGATCAAATAAAGATAAGTGGAATTTATAAGTTAATGGGATTAAATGTTGATTTCAATGGAATTATGAGTATTAGCAGTTTTAAAAATAATGTCATATATATTACCATTAATGAATTTAAAATTTCTAATAAAACATCAAGTAATCCATTAGTTAAAGGTTCGATTGCATTACTAACAAAATCTATAAATGATATTGAAGGAATGACTTTAAAAAATAAAGTGCTTACAATTGATATAGAAAAAATAGTACAAGCTTATTGTACAGATACTTATGGAATAAAACTTGATAAATTAGATATAAATACTTTAAATACTAAAAATGGATCATTAGAGTTTGGAATAAATGTTTTAGATTTAAATTTAAAGAATTTGAGCGTACCTAAATAATTAGTAAGATAGGATTATATTTTTTATTAGAATTACTAAATGTTAATGATAATGAGAAATATAATCTTTTTTTATTAACAATAAGGTTTATAATATCTTTATGAATAGTAAAACATATGTTATTATTACCATGTAAACAATTTAATTATAAGGTTAAGGAAAAATTTATGAGAATGAATGAATTATTGAATGAAAATCCTATTATAGCAGCAGTTAAGGATTTTGATTCACTTCAAGAGGCATTAGAATCAAATATAAATATAATATTTATATTATTTGGAGATATATTATCAGTAAGTGAAATAAGTAAAAAAATTAGAGATAAAAATAAAATTGGTATTTTACATATTGATTTAGTTGAAGGACTTTCTAGTAAGGAAGTTTCAATTAAGTTTATAAAAAATAATACTTATTTTAATGGAATAATAAGTACAAAAGCAAATGTAATTAAATCTGCAAAGCTACATGGCTTGATTGCAATTCAAAGGTTTTTTATTTTTGATACAATTTCACTTAATAATAGCAAAAGTCATATTATTTCGGAATGTGATGCTATTGAAATATTACCAGGTGTTATACCAAAGGTAATAAAGAAAATAGAAAATTGTACTAATAAACCTATTGTTGTTGGAGGGCTAATTGATAATAAAGAAGATGTTATATCAGCACTAAGTGCAGGTGCAACAAGTGTATCAAGTAGCAAGAATAGTATTTGGAAAGTTTAATTAAGTAATATAGGAGTGATTAATTATGAAGAAATATATATTGTCATTAGACCAAGGAACTACTAGTTCTAGGGCAATTATATTTGATAGGGAACAAAATATTTATGGAGTTGCACAAAAAGAATTTAATCAAATATATCCAAAAGAAGGATGGGTTGAACATAATCCTATGGAAATATGGTCATCTCAATATTGTGTTCTTCAAGAAGTTTTAGCTAAGACTAATATAGAACCTGAAGAAATAGCGGCTATAGGAATTACAAATCAAAGGGAAACAACTATTGTATGGGATAAAGTAACTGGAGAGCCAATTTATAATGCAATTGTTTGGCAATGTAGGAGAACAGCTGATATATGTGAAGAATTAAAAAAAGAAGGTTTTGATAAATATATTAAAGAAAATACAGGATTATTAATTGATGCCTATTTTTCAGGTACAAAAATAAAATGGATATTAGATAATGTTAAAGATGCAAGAAAGAAAGCTGAATCAGGGAGATTGATTTTTGGTACTGTAGATTCTTGGTTACTTTGGAAGCTTACTAATGGTAAGATTCATGCAACTGATTATACAAATGCATCAAGAACTATGTTATTTAATATTAAGACATTACAGTGGGATAAAAATATTTTAAATAAATTAAATATACCATTATCTATGATGCCAGAAGTTAAAAACTCATCAGAAATTTATGGATACGCCAACTTAGGTGGAAAAGGAAATGTTCAGGTTCCAATAGCTGGGATTGCTGGGGATCAGCAAGCAGCACTTTTTGGGCAAGCAGCATTTAATAAAGGTGATGCAAAAAACACATATGGAACTGGTTGTTTCTTATTAATGAATACAGGTGAGAAATTAATAGAAAGCAAGCATGGATTAATTACAACAATAGCTATAGGATTAAATGGAAAGATACAATATGCATTAGAGGGATCTGTTTTTATGGGTGGTGCAATAATTCAATGGTTAAGAGATGAAATGGAATTAATTACAGATGCAAAGGATTCAGAGTATTTTGCTCAAAAGGTCAAAGATAATGGTGGCGTTTATATTGTTCCAGCTTTTGTAGGGCTAGGTGCACCGTATTGGGATATGTATGCAAGAGGTTCTATTTTTGGATTAACTAGAGGGGCAAATAAAAATCATATTATAAGAGCAGCTTTAGAAGCAATTGCATATCAAGTTAGAGATTTATTAGATGCTATGGAAGAGGACACTGGATATAAAATAAATGTGTTAAAGGTTGATGGAGGTGCTAGTAAAAATAAATTTTTAATGCAATTTCAGTCTGATATATCAAATATTAAGGTTTGTAAGCCGATAATTACAGAAACAACAGCTTTAGGTGCAGCTTATTTAGCTGGACTTGCAGTTGGATATTTTGAAAGTACTGAGGAAATAGCACAAGGATGGTATGCTAGTGAATCGTATAATCCTAAATTAGCTGAAGAAAAAAAAGAAAAATTATATAGTGGATGGAAAAAGTCAGTCAAAAGGTCTATGAATTGGGAAGAGTAATTTGCAAAATATGGTAGTTGTGTTATAATGTATATATATTAAATATGGGTGTATGAGAAATAGAGTCAAGCACAAAAACAGAGGATTAATTTCCTTGTTTTTGGCTTGGCTTTTTTTAGTAGTGTAATAAGAATGAAATATAAAAATGAACTCATATTATAATGTATAAAAATTACTTTTCAAAGTAAAAAAATAAGAGGTGAAGTTTATGTATGATGTTGCAATAATAGGTGCAGGAGTAATTGGTGCATCTATATTTAGAGAATTAACGAAATATAATTTGAATGTCATTGTAATTGAAAAAGAAAATGATGTTTCAATGGGGACATCAAAAGCAAATTCTGCAATTGTTCATGCTGGGTATGATCCCAAAGAAGGAACATTAATGGCTAAGTATAATGTAAAAGGAAATAAAATGTTTGACAAAATTTGCAAAGAATTGCATGTGCCATTTAAGAGAAATGGTTCACTAGTATTAGCTTTTAATAATGATGATTTAATAACAATAAACACCCTCTTCAAAAATGGAGAAAAAAATGGAGTAAAGGGATTAAAAATATTAAATAAAGAAGAAACACTAAAAATGGAACCCAATATTAATAGTGAGGTTAAAGGTGCTTTGTTTGCACCAACTGGTGGAATAATAGGACCATTTGAATATACGATAGCATTAATGGAAAATGCTGTTCAAAATGGTGGTGAAGTTATCTTAAACAGTGAAGTTGTTTCAATAACTAAGAATGGAGTATTTATTATCAAAACTAAAGATAATAAGGAATATAAAAGTAAATATGTTATTAATGCTGCAGGAGTATATGCTGATAAAATTCATAATATGATTTGTAAGGAAAAATTCAAAATTAAACCAAGGAAAGGTGAATATTATGTAATGGATAAGGACGTAGGTAATTTTGTAAATCATACAGTATTTCCTTGTCCATCAAAGTTAGGAAAAGGTATTCTCATAACACCAACTGTTCATGGTAATTTGTTAATTGGACCTAATGCTAGTGATATTAATGATAAGGAATCATTAAAAACTACAAATGAAGGATTAGAAAATATAAGGGAAAGTGCAACACATACATGCTCGAAGTTAGACTTTAGAAAGTGTATAAGAACTTTTGCAGGACTTAGGGCAGTAAGTGATAAAGATGATTTCATTATAGGCGAAGATAAAGAGGTAAGAGGATTTATTGATGTTGCTGGTATAAAATCACCGGGTTTAACTTCAGCACCAGCTATTGCAGAAGATATGATTAACATATTAGCAGATGCAGGATTGAAACTTAATAAAAAAGATAATTTTAATAGAAATAGGGAAATAATAAATTTTATGGAATTATCAGTTGATAAAAAGAAAGAATTAATTCAAAAGGATAGTAGGTATGGAAGAATAATTTGTAGATGCGAAGGTATTACAGAAGGTGAAATTGTAGATGCAATTAACAGATCATTTGGAAGTATTACTTTAGATGGGGTTAAAAGAAGATGTAGACCTGGAATGGGGAGATGTCAGGGTGGTTTTTGTGGACCAAGAGTTCAAGAAATTATAGCTAAAGAGCTAAAGTTAAAAATGGAAGATATATTACTAGAAAAAGATGGTTCAACTATATTATTTGGTAGAACAAAGTAGGGGGATATATAATGTGTTATGATTTGATTGTAATAGGTGGGGGACCTGCAGGATTAGCCTCAGCTTATGAAGCTAAAAAGCAAGGAGTAGAAAAAATATTAATAATAGAAAGAGATAAAGAATTAGGTGGAATTTTAAATCAATGTATTCACAATGGCTTTGGGCTACATACATTTAAAGAAGAATTAACAGGACCTGAATATGCTGAAAGATTTATTGATATGATTAATGCTACAGATATTGAAGTAAAATTAGATACTATGGTTTTAGAAATAGATAATGAAAAAAATGTACATGTTGTAAATACTATTGATGGATATATGATACTTAAGGCTAAATCAATAATATTATCAATGGGATGTAGAGAAAGAACTAGAGGAGCAATTGCAATTCCAGGAGATAGACCATCAGGAGTACTAACAGCAGGGGCTGCTCAAAGGTATATAAACATGGAAGGATATATGCCGGGTAAAGAAGTTTTGATTTTAGGTTCAGGTGATATAGGACTTATAATGGCAAGGAGAATGACATTAGAAGGAGCAAAGGTAAAAGGGGTTATTGAATTAATGCCATATTCTAATGGATTGAATAGAAATATAGTTCAATGTTTAAATGATTATAATATACCATTATATTTGTCACATACTGTAACAGATATCATAGGAAGAGATAGATTGGAAAAAGTTATAATAGCTAAAGTTGATAAAAAAGGAAAAATTATAAAAGGGACTGAAATTGAATTTGATGTAGATACTTTATTATTATCTGTTGGATTAATTCCAGAAAACGAACTTTCTACAAAAGCTGGCATAGATAAAGATATAAGAACAAATGGTTTAATTGTAAGCGAAAGTATGGAAACTTCAATAAGGGGTGTTTTTGCATGTGGTAATGTTCTTCATGTACATGATTTAGTTGATTTTGTTACAGAAGAAGCTAAGAGAGCTGGAAGAAGTGTTGCTAAATATTTAAGAAATGAATTAGATTATTCTAATTATTTGCATGTTAAAAATGGAAAAAGTATAAAATATGTCATTCCTCAAAAGATAAATATTCAAGCAATAGAAGATAATCTTACAATGTTAATGAGAGTAGATAATATTTATCATAATAAAAAGATAGTTGTAAAATGTGATGAAACTGTAATTGCACAATTTAATAGAAAACATTTAGCACCTTCAGAAATGGAAAAAGTAATTATAAGTAAATCAATTATAGAAAAAGTAAAAGGAGATTTAGTAGTTTCTTTAGAGGATGGTGAATAAAATGAATAAAGAATTAATATGTATATGTTGTCCTATGGGATGTCATTTAAGTGTTGATATTGAAAATAAAAAAGTCAATGGAAATACTTGCAAAAGGGGAGAAGTATATGGATTAAATGAGGTTATTAATCCAGTCAGAGTTATTACTTCTACAGTAAAAATTAAAGGAGCAGCTTTTACAGTATTACCAGTAAAAACTAAGAGTGGAATACCAAAGAAATTAAACTTTGAAGTTATGAAGGTAATTAATAGCATTACTGTTAAGGCTCCCATTAAGTGTGGAGATATTATTATAAAAAATATACTAAATACCGGAATTGATTTAGTTGCAACAAGGAGTATGGAAAAAGTAAATAGTTAAATGTAGAATTCACAAATAGAAATAAGAGTTTTTATTTGTGAATTTTTATTAAGTTAGTTAGTAATTATTATATGTTAAATATGTCTAATATAATATATAATAATTATTATGTTGGATAGATGAGGAGAGAATTTTATGCCAAAGTTAATTAAGATACAAAATCCAAAGTTCATAGATGAAGTAGAGGAAATTATAGATTTAAGAGAAGAGTTTATTTATAATGAAAAAATTCAAAATAAGCTTATAGAAAATACTGATATTGAAAGTAAAAATGATGTAGGAATAACTGTAGATAGTTGTATTTTTAATAACATTACTTTTATAGATTGCAGTTTTGAAAGAGTTGATATAATAGATACAGTATTTAAAAATTGTGACTTATCTAATGTTTCATTTGTTGGAGGAAGTATACATAGAACACAGTTCATAAATTGTAAGCTTGTTGGAGCTAGATTTGATGAATGTAATTTAAAAAATGTTTTATTTGAAAATATCTTAGGAAAATACTCTAACTTTTCGTTTAGTAAAATAAATAATGTCAACTTTATAGAAAGTAATATGACAGAAGCTGTATTACAAGATGTTAAATTTGATAAAACAGTATTTGAAAACTGTGATTTAACTAATGGATTTTTTAATAATACATTTTTAGGAAAAATGGACTTAACTACATGTGAGATTTCAGGAATTGATGTAAATATACCTAATGTATATGGAGCAACTGTTACAACAATGCAAGCTTTAGACTTAAGCAGATTATTGGGATTAAATATAAAATAGATTTTAATGTGAATTATATTAAAATACTTTAAAGTAGCTAGTTTAAATTTAAAGCTTTAATTTAATTAAGTTAACTTAGGAAAATTCCTTTTATACGCACTAATTAAAGCTAAGTAAGATACTTCATTATTGAGTTTATGAGATTATTTTTTTAGTATAGTTTATTTTTATAATAATTATTGGAGTAAATGGAGAAAATACAACATATATAGATATGAAGTGGATGTGAAATATATGAAATTTTTAAAATTTATGCTGATATTTATTCCAATTAGCATTATAGGTAAGTTTATGCACTTTTCATCAGCAGTGATGTTTATCTTAGCAGCTCTTTCTATTATTCCTCTAGCTGGATTAATGGGAGAAGGAACAGAGGAAATTTCTTTTTACTCTGGCCCTAAAATAGGAGGATTTTTAAATGCTACCTTTGGTAATGCTACAGAATTAATAATTTCTTTTTTTGCTCTAAAGCAGGGATTATTTGAAGTCGTGAAGTCTTCAATATCTGGATCAATTATAGGAAATATCCTATTAGTATTAGGAGCAAGTATGTTATGTGGAGGAATAAAACATAAAACTCAAAAGTTTAATAAAAATGTAGTTGATGTTACTTCTAGCATGCTTTTGTTTGCAGTTATTGGACTATGTATACCTGCTGTATTTACACATACTTTTTCTAATGATTTATTAAATACAAAGTATGAAGGATTAAGTTTAGCAGTTTCTATTATAATGTTTATATTATATATTTTTAGCTTAATTTTTTCCTTTTTTACTCATAAAGAACTTTATGCAGTTAAATACGAAAATGAAGATGAAAAGGCAAAATGGTCTTTAACAAAAGCAATTGTAATTTTAGTAGTATCAACTATATTTATTGCTATAGAAAGTGAATTTTTAGTAGATGGAGTAGAAGGAATCACAACAAAGCTTGGTTTAAGTGAAACTTTTGTTGGAATAATTTTAATACCAATTATAGGTAATGCAGCTGAGCATACTACAGCAATTTCTATGGCACTAAAAAATAAAATGGATGTGGCAATAGAAATAGCAATAGGTTCAAGTTTGCAAATAATATTATTTGTTGCTCCTATTCTTGTATTTTTAAGTTTATTATTTACACCTATGACTATAATATTTAATCAATTTGAATTAATAGCATTAATTGTAACGGTATTAATAGCTAATAAAGTTGCTGGAGATGGAGAGTCAAATTGGCTAGAAGGAGCTCAATTAGTTGCAGTATACTTAATTATAGCAGCAGGGTTCTTTATATTATAATGTGTATACTGCAATTAAAAATGAAATTATAAAAAAATATTAAACTAAAAATGGAAATGAGCACTTAAATTTCATAGGATTATATATTTAAATGTGAAGAAAATAATATTGTAGTATTTATTAATATTACAAATCATATTTTTATATTGGAGGATAAAACTATGAGTGAAAATCATGATTGCTGTTGTAGTAGTCAACAAGAAAAAGAAAAAAAGGCAAATAACTGTGGATGTAAGCATAGAAAAAGTAATAAGGCTCAAAATATAAAAGAAAATTATTAAAATAAAAAATAGCTAGTATATTTAAAATATATACTGGCTATTTTTCTTTATATAAGTATAAATAGTACTGGTAAAATACTATTATATGAATTAAAATAACTATATATTATACATAATAAGGTGAGATGTAAATGGAAGAATTAAAGAAAACATTAGATGAAGTATTTGAAAAAGAAGTTATAAAAATAGTAATAAGTAATAAAGTGAAAAAGGATGAAAAATATAACAAAGTTAATATAAGTTTAAAAGAGAATAATAAGAATAAATTTTATCAAATAGAGAAATTTACGGATAAACAAGTATTTCATGAAAATATAAAAATTGATGAAATAAATGAAAAAGTATATGAAATAATAGACGGTAAATATAAACAAATGACAGCTTGGTCTAGCAGTGAAACTTTCGATTTAAAGATATCTAAAAAGGGAAAGATATTTTTAGGTAAAAAGAAAAATGATAATTCTAAAATTATTACAAAAGGACATAACAAGGAAAAGAATTATATATTAAAAGAAGGTATGATTATTGAACCACTTATAGATTTAGGGGTATTTACTAAAGAAGGTAAAGTAGTTAATTCTAAGTATGATAAATATAAACAAATTAATAGATTTATTGAAATAATTGATGATGAAATTAAAAAAAATGATTATAAAGAATTAACAATTTTAGATTTTGGATGTGGTAAATCTTATTTAACTTTTGTATTGTATTATTATTTTGTGAAAATTAAAAATATAAATGTTAAGATGATTGGATTAGATTTAAAAGAAGATGTAATTAAAAAATGCAATGAAATAGCTAAGAGATATAATTATGATAACTTACATTTTGAATTAGGAGATATTAACGGATTTAAATATAATAATAAGGTTGATATGGTTATTACTTTACATGCTTGTGATACTGCAACTGATTATGCGTTGTATAATGCAATAAAATGGAATAGTAAAATGATATTTTCAGTTCCATGCTGTCAGCATGAGTTTAATGCACAAATGAAAGCAGAGGAACTTTCAATATTAACTAAATATGGAATAGTTCAAGAAAGAGTTGCCGCATTAATGACAGATAGCGTAAGAGCGAATTTATTAGAGTGCGCCGGGTATAAAACACAGCTTTTAGAATTTATTGATATTGCACATTCTCCTAAAAATATATTAATAAGAGCATCTAAAGCTAATATATCTAAAGAGAAAAAAGAAAAATCATTAGTTGAAGTTCAAAACTTAATGAATACATTTAGTTTTGAACCAACATTATATAATTTATTAAGTAATGATAATTTAATTTAGTTTTTTATGAAAGCAGTAAATGTAGTATAAATTTACTGCTTTTTTCATATTCAAATTACTAAGGTAAGATTGATAAATAGTTTAGGGGGATAGTATGAAAAGTAATAAGAAAAGGGTATTTCATATTATTTATGGGAGAACTTTTATTATAATATTTTTACTTGCGATACAGATTTATATATTAATTAGTGCATTTAATTGGCTAAGCAAAGGATATGCATATATATACAATTTTCAATATTATCACTACTATATTAGTAATTTATATTATGAACAAAAAAGGTAATCCTTATTTTAAACTGGCGTGGATGATACCGATATTAGTTTTTCCTATATTCGGAGCTTTGTTTTATATGTTTGTTGAATTTCAAATAGGTGGTAAATTAATAAATAATAGATTATCGGAGGTTATTGATGAAACACAAAAATTTTTATCACAAGATGAAAATGTTATTAATGAGTTAAAAAGAGAAGATATGCAAGTAGCTAATTTAGCAAGATATATGATTAGTATAGGGAAATATCCTATTTATAATAATACAGTAGTGAAATATTTTCCATTAGGTGAAGATAAATTTAAGGATATGATTATTGAGTTAGAAAAGGCTAAAAAATTTATTTTTATGGAATATTTTATAATTGAAAAAGGGTTTATGTGGAATTCTATATTAGAAATATTAGAGAGAAAGGTTAAAGAAGGTGTAGAGGTAAGGGTAATGTATGATGGTATGTGCTCATTATCCTTATTGCCGTATAATTATCCAAAAAAACTAATCGATAAAGGAATCAAATGCAAGATGTTTTCTCCAGTTAAGCCAGCATTATCTACATCTCAAAATAACAGAGATCATAGAAAAATTCTTGTTATTGATGGGAAGGTTGCTTTTAATGGGGGAATTAATATTGGAGACGAATATATAAATAGATATGAAAGGTTTGGGCATTGGAAAGATGTTGCAGTTAAACTTTCAGGTAATGCAGTAAAAAGTTTCACGTTAATGTTTTTACAAATGTGGGATATTGATGAAAAGAGTCATGATGACTTTTATAAATATATATATGTTGATAATGAAAGTGAAAAAAATAAAGCTGATGGATATATAATGCCTTATGGGGATAGTCCTTTAGATAGTGAAAATGCTGGGGAAAGTGTATATTTAGATATATTAAATACAGCGAAAAAATATGTTCATATAATGGCACCTTATTTAATTATAGATAATGAGATGATGACTGCATTAACATATGCTGCAAAAAGAGGAATTGATATAAAAATTATATTACCTAGTAAACCAGATAAACTATCAGCATTTATGTTGGCTAAAACCTATTATAGTGAATTATTACAGGCTGGGGTAAGGATATATGAATATACTCCTGGATTTGTTCACGCAAAATTATTTTCTAGTGATGATGAAAAAGTTGTTGTAGGAACTATAAACTTAGACTTTAGAAGTTTATATCTTCATTTTGAATGTGCTACTTTTATTTATAAGAATAAAGTAATTAAAAGTATAGAAGAATATTTTATAAAAACTTTAAATAAATGTAAAGAAATAACTATAAAAGAATATAAAGATATTAATGTGATTTTTAAAATTTGTGGAAGAGTTTTAAAACTGATAGCTCCGCTAATGTAAGTATAAAGAAATCATGATACGAGAATACCTCTTCATCATGATTTTTTTTATTTAGTAATATTTGTTTTAAATTACTAAGTAATTACATAATAATAGAATGTACAAGCAATAATATAGGAGAATGTGAGAGCAAATGCAAGATGAAAAGGTTAAGGGGAAAGTTTATTTAGTGTCATTAATTATAGTAATGATTTTAGGTATCTATGTGTTAATGTCAATTTATTTTGATAAACATTATTATTTTGGAACTTATATAAATGGAATTAATGTTTCATGCAAGACTGTTGATGAGGCAAATGATTTATTATTAAAAGAATCTTATAATTATGTTATTAAATTAGAAGAAAGAGATAATATCACGGAATCAATAGAAGGGAGTAATATAAATTTTAAATATGAAGGAAGTAATGAAGCACAGGAGATAAAAGACAGGCAAAATCCAGCACTTTGGTTAATAAATATTTTTTCAAATAATAAATATATAATTAATGAGGTTTATTCTTTTGATAGAGAATTATTATTAGAAGAATTAGAAAAGTTAGGATGTTTTAATAATGAAAATATTATTGAACCATTAGATGCATGTTTCAAATATGAAAATGGAGAATATAAAATTATTAAAGAGGTATATGGTAATAAGGTAAATAAGGAATTGCTTTATGCTTATGTATTAAACTCCATAATATTAGGTGAAAGAAGTATTAATTTAGATGAAATAAATGCATATGAAAATCCTAAGTTTACGTCTACGAGTGAAAAAGTAATCCAAGCTCAAAATGAATTAAATAAATATGTAAATTCAAAAATATACTATATCTTTGATAATGAAATAGAGATTTTAGATGGAAGTATTATTAATACTTGGTTGGATGTAGATTCATCAATGAATATATCTGTTAACGAGGAAGCAGTTAAGGAATATTTAAATGAATTGAGTAAAAAATATGATACATATGGTAAAACACGTAGTTTTAAATCTAGTACTGGAAAAACCATAAATGTAGTAGGTGGTAATTATGGATGGAAGATTAATAAATCAAAAGAAAAAGAGGCTTTAATTGAAAATATAAAAAATGGAGAAGAAATAAAGAAAGAACCTATTTACACACAAACTGCCCTTGGAACAAGGGATGATGATATTGGAAACACTTATGTTGAAATAAATTTAACTACACAAAGTTTATGGTTCTATAAAGATGGCAAGTTAATAGTTCAGGGGGATGTTGTAACTGGTAATGTAAGTAGAGGTAATGGAACACCACAGGGAACTTATATTTTAAATTATAAACAAAAAAATGCAACATTAAAAGGAAGCAATTATAGTTCAGATGTTAAGTACTGGATGCCTTTTAATTGTAATATTGGCATACATGATGCCAGTTGGAGAAGTGATTTTGGTGGAGAAATATATAAAACTTCCGGTAGCCATGGTTGCGTTAATGCTCCTGAATATTTGGCAAAAAAGATTTATGAGAATATTGAAGCTGGTACTCCTATAATTTGCTATAAGGAAGAGTAGTTAGATTTTTATATTATTACTCTTCCTTACCTCTATTTTGATTAATTTAGATATCTATATAATATATTAAGGTAACAAATTTTTGTAATAATATATTATTTACATAATATATTATTACAAAGAGGTGTTTATAATGAATGAAAGAATCGAAACTATTATATTAAGACTTTCTAAGGAAAATGAAAAATTATTAAGGGATAAGGCTATAAAAGATAATATTACTATAGAAGAATATATAAAGAAAATATGTATATATGATCCCTGGTTAGAAAATTATGAGGAGTGAGTAAAAAGTGGATTTTTTTTATGGTAGTATGTTACATAAGTTATTTATTGTATTATATAGCACTTTAATTATATATGGTTTTTATTTGGTTTTAAAAGAAAAAAGTGATATGGAAAAGAGGATAAAAGAAAAAATTAATAAGCAATATAAAACTGAAATTATAGTAGAAGTTGATGAAGAGGAAAAATACATGTTAAAGAATTTAGCTTCTGATTATGGGTATTCTAATATAGAGGAATTTATGGTATCAATTTTAAATAAGGAAATTGATAGAGAAAATTATGATGAAGATGATAATAAATTATAAATGTAATATTATATAATAATTATTATTAGTTGATACTAGAGTAATAATATAGTATATTTATATTAATAATAATTATACTATTGGAGGATTAGAGATGTTAAACATAGGATGCCACTTATCTACAACAAAGGGATTTAAAAATATGGGAAAAGAAGCTTTATCAATAGGAGCTAACACTTTTCAATTCTTTACGCGTAATCCTAGGGGTGGAAAAGCTAAAGATATAGATGAAAAAGATATTAATGGACTTTTAGAAATTATGAAAGAAAATAATTTTGCTAAAATTTTAGCTCATGCACCATATACATTAAATGGTTGTTCTGCTGATGAAAATACTAGAAAATTTGCAACTGAAATGATGGCAGATGATTTAGTAAGAATGGAGTATTTACCACATAATTTATATAACTTCCATCCAGGAAGCCACGTGAAACAAGGAGTGGATACTGGAATAGATTATATAGTTCAAATGCTAAATACAGTACTTAAGCCAGAACAAACAACTACAGTATTATTAGAAACAATGGCTGGTAAAGGTACTGAGATAGGTAGAAGTTTTGAAGAAATTGCTCAAATAATAGAAAGAGTTGAATTAAAGGATCATTTAGGAGTATGTTTAGATACTTGTCATGTTTATGATGCTGGCTATGATATCGTAAATGACTTAGATAATGTTTTAGAAGAGTTTGATAGAATTATTGGTCTTGATAGACTTAAAGCAATACATTTAAATGATAGTAAAAATCCATTTAACAGTCATAAGGATAGGCATGAAAAAATAGGGGAAGGAAGCTTAGGGCTTGAAGGAATAAGTAGAATAATAAATCATCCAAAACTTAAGCATTTACCATTTTTCTTAGAAACACCTAATGAGCTTGATGGATATAAAAATGAAATAGAAGTTTTAAGAAAAGAATATATAGAAGATTAATTTTAATAAGGTATTTCTGAATTTGAAAGTTTAGAAATACCTTATTTTTTATGTTTATAAATAAAGTGTAATTAAAAATAATATATATGTATAAAAGGTCAATAATAATATTGAGGTGATTTTTTATGAATGAAAATAATGTAAAAGAAAGTAAAGCAATAAAAGTACTATTTCAAAAATTATTAAACGAAAATTATGAACAAAAAGAATATAGAGAAGTTTATACAATAGATATATTGCCAAGGACAGTTAATAATTTAAATAAATATACTGATTTTGAGAAAAGTATACTGAATAATAATAGCTATAATATATTAAATAAATTTGTTTTAGCATTAAGTAAATTATATCTATATGATAATAAAATATTTAAGTTATCCCATGATGAGGAAGAAAGTTTATCCTTTGAAGAATATCACAATGATATCAATAGATTTATTGATGATTGTATGTATAATTTATCAATTCCTACTAAAAGAATGGATTTAATATTTAATGAATTAAAAATAGGCCTTGAAATAAGTGATTGGACTATTAAAATAATGGATTTTGGTTGTACTGAATTAAGATTTGTTATGGATATTTTTAAATCAGAAGGATTATTTATAAGAAGACCTTATTTTTAATTTTTGAATATAAGGATTTTTACTAATATTTGATTTATATAATATGAACATATTATATAAATCAAATAATTAAAAAATTTAAGTGAGGTGAAAGAATGTCATATAAGATACTAGGGAAAAGTGTAAATAGAGTTGATGCAATTGCCAAAGTAACAGGAAAAGCAAAATATGCTGAGGATTATTTTGAAAGAGAAATGTTAGTAGGAAAGGTGCTTAGAAGTACTTATGCACATGCTAAGATAAAAAATATATTTATAGATGATGCTTTAAGTTTAGATGGAGTTGAAGCTGTAATAACATATAAGGATTTACCTAACATAAGATTTGCAACTGCAGGTCATCCTTATTCTTTAGATAAAAATCATAGAGATGTTGAAGATAGATTGATGTTAACTAATAAAGCAAGATATGTAGGGGATGCAATTGCAGCTGTAATTGCAAAAGATGAGATAATTGCACAAAAAGCATTAAAGCTTATAAAGGTTGATTATGATATTTTAGATGCTGTATTTAATACAGAAGATGCAATAGCTGAAGGAGCCCCTATTATTCATGAAGATAAACCAAATAATATTATAGCCTCTTCTAAGATAGAAATTGGAGATATAAATGAAGAATTTAAAAATGCTGACTACGTATTTGAAGGTGAATATGAAACTAGTATTGTTCAACATTGCCAATTAGAATGTCAAAATGCATATGCATATGTTGATGAGAATAATAGGATTGTAATAGTAACATCAACTCAAATACCTCATATAGTAAGAAGAATTATAGGACAAGCATTAAATATACCAATAGGAAGAATTAGGGTAATAAAACCTTTCGTTGGTGGAGGATTTGGTAATAAGCAAGATGTTATAATTGAACCACTAACAGCAGCAATGACTTTAGCTGTTAATGGTAGACCTGTAAGACTTTCATTAGATAGGGAAGAAGTTTTTGCATCTACAAGAACAAGACATGCCATGAAGTATAAAATAAGAACTGCTATATCTAAGGACGGAAAATTATTAGCCATTTCTATGAATAATCAGGTAAATAATGGGGCATATGCATCTCATGGGCATTCTATTGCAATGAGTGCAGCAAGTAAATTTAGACCATTATACTCTTTTAAAGCTATTGAAGTGAAACCTACTACAGTATATACCAATTTACCTACAGCAGGAGCAATGAGGGGATATGGTATTCCACAAGTTTGCTTTGCTTTAGAAAGCCATCTAGATGATATTGCAATTAAATTAAATATGGATCCAATAAAGTTTAGAGAAAATAATTTTATAAGTTTAGGATATGAGGATCCATTAAGTGGAATAAAGGTGAGATCATTTGGAGTTAAAGAGTGTATAAAAAAAGGGAAAGACTTAATTAGATGGGATGAAAAAAAGAAAAGGTATAAAAATATTACTGGAAACAAAAGAAGAGGGGTAGGAATGGCATGCTTTAGCTATTTTTCAGGAACGTATCCTGTATCATTAGAAATAGCAGGAGCAAGAATTGTAATGAATCAGGATGGTTCAGTTCAACTGCAAGTTGGTGCAACTGAAATTGGACAAGGAAGTGATACAATTTTTAGTGAGATGGTAGCTGAAGTACTTGGAATAGATATTGAAAAGGTTAATGTTATTTCTATTCAAGATACGGATATTACTCCATTTGATACAGGAGCATATGCATCAAGACAAAGTTTTGTTACAGGGGCAGCTGTAAAAAAGGCTGCAAAAGAAGTTAAAAATAAAGTGCTTGAAATTGCAAGTAGGAAATGTGGATTAAATATAGATGAATTAGACATAAGAGAGGGAATAATAATAGAAAAAAAAATGGGTGATGAAATTTGTTCATTAAGCGATATAGCATTAGAGTCATATTATGATAGAGAATTTGCAAATCCAATTACTACTGATATATCTGAAAATGTAAAAATTAATGCCGTAGCATATGGTGTTACCTTTGCAGAAGTTGAAGTTGATATTGAAACTGGAAAGATAAAGGTACTAGAAATTTATAATGTTCATGATTCAGGAAAAATATTAAATAGGAAAATAGCAGAGGGACAAGTTGAAGGTGGAGTAAGTATGGGGCTTGGTTATGCTTTAAGTGAACAAATGCTATTTAATGAAAAAACAGGACAACCATTAAATAATAATTTATTGGATTATAAACTTCAAACAATTTTAGATACACCTAAAATAGGAGTTGATTTTGTTGAAACTATTGATCCTGCAGGAAGTTTTGGTCAAAAGTCATTAGGAGAAAATCCTACAATTTCACCAGCTCCAGCTATAAGAAATGCAGTTTTAGATGCAACTGGAGTAGCTTTTAATAAAATACCTATGAATCCTCAAAGTGTATTTGAAAAATTTAAAGAAGGTGGATTAATATAGGGGGACAGATTATGTTTGATATTAATGAATTGAAAGAGGCAGAAACATTAGAAGAGGCATTAAAGTTGTTAAATGAAAATAATAACTTCAAAATAATATGTGGTGGTACTGATATATTGATTAAATTGAGACATGGAAAAATGGAAAGTGTAAATTTACTTAGTATACGTAATATTGATTGTTTAAAAGGTATAAAGCTCTTAGAGGATAATACTATTTCAATTGGGGCAGTAACTAATTTTAGTGAGATATTTCGAAATGAAATAATAAATGAAAAAATACCTATATTAAGTGAGGCTGCAGTATCTATGGGTGGACCACAAATAAGAAATATAGCAACTATTGGGGGTAACATATGCAATGGAGCAGTTTCAGCAGATAGCGTACCTGCCCTATTTGCATTAAATGCGTTATTAAAACTTAAAAGTGTTAATGGAGAAAGAATTGTTGAAATTAGAGATTTTTATAATGGTCCAGGTAAGGTGAAAATAGATAAAAATGAAATATTAACAGAAGTACTAATTAAAGAAAAAGAATATATTAATAAGCAAGGTAAATATATTAAATTTACTAATAGAAATGCATTAGATATATCAATGTTAGGTGTAGCTATAGTTTGTGAGGAAAATAAAGGAGAAATAAATGATTTAAGAATTGCTTTAGGAGTTGCAGCACCAATTCCATTGAGGTGTATTAAAGCTGAAGCTTATGGCATAGGTAAAAAATACTCAGAAAGTGTTATTAATAATATTGCAACTATTGCAATGAATGAGTCTAGCCCAAGAAATTCATGGAGAGGATCTAAGGATTATAGATTACATTTAATAAAAACTTTAATTAAGAAAATAATGAAGGAAAATTTTATATATAATGAGGTGAATTTTTGTGAATAATGGTAAAATGAAGAAGATAAGTATAAATGTAAATGGTGAAGACTATAATTTAGAAGTCGATATAAGAGAATCTCTTTTAGATGTATTGAGAAATAAGTTATTTCTAACTGGAGTGAAGAGAGGATGTTCTGTTGGAGAATGTGGTGCTTGTACTGTATTAATAGATAATGTACCTATAGACTCCTGTATTTATTTAGCTGTTTGGGCTGATAAGAAAAATATTGAGACTATAGAAGGTATAGCTAAAAATGGAAGGTTAAGCAATGTTCAACAAGCTTATATTGATGAGGGAGCTATTCAATGTGGTTTTTGTACTCCTGGACTTGTTTTAACAACTACTTCTTTAGTTAGAAGTGGAAAAAATTATACAGATGAAGAAATTAAACGTGAAATTTCAGGTCATTTATGTAGGTGTACAGGGTATCAAAAAATTTTTATGGCAACTAAAAAGTCACTATTACAAAAAAAATGAACAACTGAGAGGAGAATTTATTTTGAAAAACATATATGGGCTGAAGGGTAATTTTGTATATACACAAGACTTTGGAAAATTCAAAATTGAAGAAAATAAAATAATTATAATAGAGAATGGTATCATAAAAGGTATTTACAATGGATTGCCATTTCATTATAAAGATATAAAAGTAATAGATTATAAGGATAAATTAATTATACCTGGATTTGTAGATTTACATTTACATGCACCTCAATTTCCTAATATGGGATTAGGTGTAGATAAAGAATTAATTCCTTGGCTAAATTGCTATACTTTCCCCGAGGAATCAAAGTATAGTGATTTAAAATATGCAGAAAGGGTCTATAGATTACTAATAAAAGAACTATGGAATGTTGGAACTACAAGATGTTGTGTTTTTAGCACTATACATAAAGATAGTACAAAATTATTGTTCGATTTATTTAATGAATCTGGACTTGGTGCATATGTAGGCAAAGTAAATATGGACAGAGAATGTCCAGATGTTCTAATAGAAGATACTATTCAATCATTAAAAGAAACGGAGCTAATAGCTAAAGAGTATATAAATAAATATAGCTTAGTAAAACCAATAATAACGCCAAGATTTGTACCTTCATGTAGTTTTGAAATGCTTAAGGGATTAGGAGAAATTGCTGAAAAATATGATTTACCCGTACAATCTCACTTATGTGAAAATACAAATGAAATTGAATTTGTAAAGACTTTAGAACCAGAATCTAAAAATTATTCTGATGTGTATTATAAAGCAAATCTATTTAGAGAAAATAAAACAATAATGGCTCATTGCATATGGCTTAATGAAAATGAAATAGAGCTATTATCAAAAAGTAAAGTTTTTGTTGCACATTGTCCTACTTCAAATTTAAATTTATCTAGTGGAATTGCACCTATTAGAAAATTAATTGAAAAAGGTATAAATGTAGGACTAGCTTCAGATATATCTGGTGGACATACATTATCAATGCCAGAAGTTATTGTGTCTTCAGCTCAAGTATCTAATTTAAAATGGCTTTATAGTAATAAAACAGATGAAAAACTTTCAACAGCAGAATTATTTTATTTAGCGACAAAGGGTGGAGGAAAATTCTTTGGTAAAGTAGGAAGCTTTGAGGAAGGGTATGAATTTGATGCATTGGTTATTGATGATATGGCATTAAATATTAATAACAATTTATCTTTAGAAGAAAGAGTTCAAAAATTCTTATATAAAGGTAAAGAAAAAAATATAATAGAAAGATATGTACGTGGAAACGTAGTAAAGGAACCAAAAATTTAAAAATTGCTTTTATAAATATTATTTTAAATTTTAAATCACACTAAAGTAGGTGAATAACAATGGAAATTTATAAACCTAAAACTTTAGATGAAGCCAAAATATTATTATTTAATAATGAAAATTCTAAAATATTGGCTGGAGGAACTGATTTAATAATAAGTATAAGAAAAGAATCAGATTTATTAACTAAAATTATAGATATTAGTAAGATTCATGAGTTGTATTTAATAGAAGAAGATGAAAACTTTATTTGCTTAGGCTCTATGATTACATTTGCAGAATTAGAGGAAAACATAAAAGTAAGAAAGTATTTTAATGTTTTATATGAATGTAGTAAACATATGGGTTCACCACAAATTAGAAATGTTGCTACTATAGGTGGTAATGTTATAAATGCAGCACCAGCAGCAGACTCTATTCCATGTTTAATTTCATTAGATAGCGAAATGATTATTGAATCTATAAATGGAACTAGGAAAATTAAAGTGGAAACATATTTTAAAAATTATGAAAAAGAAAAAATAAAATTTGATGAAATATTAACTAAGTTTATAATACCTAAAAAAAATAATTATAGTGGGTATTATAAGTTAGGGAAAAGAAATTCATTAGCAATTGCAAGAATTAATGTTGCTGTAAGCTTGAATATTCAAGATGATATTATTAAAAACATAAGTGTTGCGGTTGGTGCAGCTGGTAGATTTCCTTTTAAAATCACGCAATTAGAAAATTTATTATTAAATAAAAATAAAGCAAATTTATTAGATAATGATGTATTAAATGAACTAGAGAATTCAGTTTATAATAGTATTAAAGGGCGTAGTACTGCTGAGTTTAAAAAGGAAGCAGTTAAAGGTGCATACAAGCATGCTATAAATAATGCATTAGGGATAGAAGGTGTTTTCAATTAAAGTTTCTATTAATGTAAATGGTATAGATTATATAAGAAATATTGATCCATCTCTAAGATTAATTGATTTTATAAGAGATGAATTAAAACTTAAAGGAACAAAAGAAGGGTGTAGCGAAGGTGAATGTGGTGCATGTACAGTAATATTAGATGGAAAAGCAATTAATTCATGTTTAATGTTAGCATCTTCTGCTGATGGTAAGAAGATTATTACTATAGAGGGATTAAGCATGGATGAAATGAATCCAATTCAAGAAGCGTTTATTGAAGTTGGTGCAGTGCAATGTGGTTATTGTACACCAGGAATGATATTAAGTGCAAAAGCATTATTAGATAAAAATCCTAAAGCAACAGAAGAAGAAATTAAAAAGGCTTTAAGTGGGAATTTATGTAGATGTACAGGGTATGTAAAGATAATTAAAGCTGTTCTTTTAGCCGAAGAAAAATTAAATAGAAAGTGTTACTAATGCTTTAGGAGGTTTTAACTTGATTGGAAAAAGTATAATAAGACCTGATGCATATGAAAAAGTATTAGGAAAAGCACTATTTCCAGATGATTTAGAATTACCAGATATGCTTTATGCTGGGGTTAAAAGAAGTACCATAGCATATGGGAAGATAAAGTATATTAATATAGATGAAATTAAAAAACTTAATGGAGTAATTGATGTAATAGATTATTCAAGAATTCCAGGATCAACTAGTCATGGTGTTATATTTAAGGATATACCAATCTTAGTTAAAGACGTAGTTAAAAGAGTTGGAGATTGCATTTTATTAGTAATAGCTAATAATAAGAAAAATTTGAAAGAAGCCTTAGAAAAAGTAAAAATAGAGTATGAAGAATATAAAGGTGTATTTTCTATTGAGGAAGCAATACAAAAAGATGCTCCTGTAATAGGTGAGAAAAATAATATTCTATTTTCTGTAGAAATAAATAAAGGAAATATAGATGAAGGATTTAAAGAAGCTAAATTTATTAGTGTAAATACTTATAAAACTCAAATGACTGAGCATGCTTTTATGCAACCAGAATCTACAATAGCAAACTATAATGCCATAAATAATACTTTGGATTTATATATTGCAACACAATATCCTCATTATGATAGGGAAGAAGTTGCAAGATGTTTAAATATGAAGGAAGAAAATATTAATGTTATTAATATGACTATTGGGGGAGCATTTGGGGCAAGAGAGGATATTAATCCTCAATGTCATGCAGCTATTGCTTCTTATATAACTAAAAGACCAGTTAAAATTAGATATAGTAGAGAAGAATCTACTATATCTCATAGTAAAAGGCATCTGATGAAAATGTACTATAAAACAGCAGTTAAAAGTAATGGAAGGCTATGTGCATTAAAAGCTAGAATTTATGCTGATACTGGAGCTTATGCTTCATGGGGAATTAATGTTATAAGAAAGGCTGCTGTACATGCAACAGGTCCTTATGAAATTCCAAATGTTGATATTAAAGCTTATGCAGTTTATACTAATAATCCTTTTTGTGGAGCAATGAGGGGATTTGGTGCAGCACAAGTGCCAATAGCATATGAATCACAAATGGATATATTGTCAGAAAAACTTAATATAAATCCATTGGTATTTAGAAATATTAATACATTTCAATGTGGAAGTAAAACTGCTACTGGTCAAATTCTTGATAAGAGTGTTGGAATTAAAGAATGTATAAGTAAATTGGCTTCCATAGATAATATTGAATTATAAGAGGGTCGTTATATGAATAAGAAAGGTGTTGGTTACTCAACTATATTTTATGGAACAGGATATGGCAATGGATTTCCTGATGAATCAAGGGCAATTGCCAAAATTGAGGAAAGTGGAATTGTAAAAATTTATGTTGAAGTTTCTGATGTTGGTTCAGGGGGAGAAAGTGTAATGTGGCAAATTGCATCGCAAGCTCTTAATATAAATAAAGATTTAGTAAAAATAATTAATACTAGTACTAATTTAATGATGGATTCAGGAACTGCAGCTGCAAGTCGTCAAACCTATAATACTGGAAATGCCGTTTTAAGTGCATGTAAGAAATTAAGATATAACATTAATAAAGTTATAGATAAAAATCAAAAGATTGAAACAGTTTTAGAGTTAAAATTACTTTTACAAATCATGCTTGAAAAGAATATTGCTATATTAGAGGAGGGGTACTTTAAAGCAAATACCTCTAAAATAAATGAAGATGGTCAAGGTAATCCTTACTGGCCTTATACATTTTGTGCTCAAAGAGTTACTGTAAATGTAGATACTGAAACAGGAAAAATTGATATTTTAGAAATAGTTGCAGTAAATGATGGTGGGAAAATTATTAATCCAACTTTAGCAGAAGGACAAGTTGAAGGAGGATGCTCTATGGGAATTGGATATGCAATTATGGAAGAGGTTAATTTAGATAAAGGAAAAATTAAAAACTCTAATTTTTCAAATTATATTATTCCAACATCAATGGATATGCCAAATATAAAAACATATTTTATTGAAGAGACTGAATCAACAGGTCCTTATGGAGCAAAAGGAATAGGAGAGCCAGTAATGATTCCAACAGCACCGGCTATTTTAAATGCAATTTATGATGCTATTAATATTAGATTTTATGAGCTTCCTGTAACATGTGAAAAAGTATTATTGGAATTGAAGAAGAAAAAATAAATTTTGGAATGTTAAAATGGAGGGTTTTATGGATAAAGGGGAATTAGAGAAACTTAGTATTGAGCATATTAGAATTTACGAAAGTTTTGAGAAAAAAGAAAAGTGTGCATTATGTAGATGCATAGAAGATTTTGAAAATCAAGTTTTAAATGCAATATCTACAGATTTAGTTATGGACTTAGAGTTCTTTCCAAAGTTTGGAGAACAGTATACTTTTTGTGATTATCATATGAGCAAAATGGAAGATATGAGAGATAAATTAGGAATGGCAATAATGCTAAAAAAACTTATTACATTAGAAATAAGAAAAATGGAAAGTGGACAAATTGAGAATAAAGTAAGTAAATTCTTTATAAAGAAAGCTAATGAAAAGAAATGTTTTGTTTGTGAAAAAGTAAATTTAAAGGCTATGAACAGTGACATTGATATTACTTTAGAACTGTGGAAAAATAAAGAAGCATTTAGAGAAAACTTTAGATCACAAGATTTTTTTTGTTTCAAGCATAATAAACTTCTCATTAATTCAGCTAAAGAAAAGTTTAGCAAAAAAGACTATGAAGTATTTAAGCAAGAAATAATTAATGTTCAAATGAAATATTGTAAGGAATTAGAAAGTGACTTAGAGTGGTTTATTAATAAATTTGATTATAGATATGCAAATGAACCTTGGTATAATGCTAAGGATTCTATATATAGAGCAAGGGAAGTATTAAAAAAAGATAGTATATAGTAATGCAAATTCATTTCTGAGATGGAATAATAGGTATGAACATTGAATATAAAAAATTGACAAGTAATGAATTAGATATATTTATTAATATGAGAATTAATCAATTACGTGAAGAAGGTGCAAAAGAAGAGGTTGACTTTAAAAGTTAGGTTTAAATTATAAAAATTTAAAGGCAAATAAATAGGGAGATAGGGAGAATAGATGAGACAGTAGGAGATAGTAGATGGATTTGTGTAAAATACAAATCTACCTACTGTCTTTTTTATTAAATTATAATAGCTTGTTCCCTCTGTTTTATAAAGCATAAGAGAAATCTATCTTGTTACTCATCTCTCTTAATTTCTTCATACTTACTCCAAGATATCGCATAGTTGTTTTTATATCAGAGTGATTTAATACATGTCTAACTAATTCTATATCATGGCCAGATTCTTCGTATAATGTATGAGCAAAAAGTTTTCTGAATGAATGGGTACCTATATTTTTATATCCTAAATAATCAGTTATTATTTTTAATTGTTGTTGCATGTTTCTAACTTTATTAGGATAAATAAAATCATCCTTATCTAAATTATTAGTAACTACATATTCTAATAGTTTATTATACATTACATCATTTAAATCTCTATTTTGCCATTTACCTGTTTTTATTTCTTTTATAGCAAATTTACTTCTGTTAAAATCTGAAACTTTTAAATTAACTATATCTGATGCTCTGAAACCAAGAGTTGCTTGAAGTGCTAATGCAAAAGCTAAAGGTTGGTTTGGCCTAAACTTTTTTTCTCTTCCTGTCTTTTTATCAGTATATGTAAAACCTTCTTTACATAATTTAATAATTTGTTCGTATTCCTCAACTTCTAATGGCCTAGTTGCTTTATAATTCTTTTTTTTACCCTCTTCTTTTGTAATTTCATCGTTTTTATGGTCTTTTTTATTATTTAAAATTGCTCCCTCTGTTTTTGGAGGCATTTTTTTAGAAATTTCATTTGCTCCCTCTGTTTTTATATCAATTTCTTGCATTTTTTCGGTAAACTCATTTTTCTCTTCATATGCTCTCATTTTTTTATAAAATTTATAGAATTTCATCATCTCGAGCATTTCATCATTTAAATCCATTTAAAATTTCCTTTCTCGTACAAATCGATTTTGCTTAAAAATAAAACTGCGCATTTTATATTTTTAAACTGCGCTTTTTATATTTTTATAAAAATATAATACCATGAAAATGGCTTAAAATCAATAGTTTAAGAAAAAACTGCGCACATTCGGGAATGTGCGCAGTTTTTATGGATTAAATTATGTTAAATTTTCGTAGAAAATACACTTTTTATATGTTATAATAATAATACTAAGTTAACCAAAGTTAACCTAGTTAACTTTGGTTAACTAAAGAGGAAAAAGAAAGAGGTTTAAAAAATGGACGAAATTAGAGAAAATAATGAAAAAACTACTGAAAATCAAGAAAAAATTCAAGAGACTCAACCTGTAGTTATAGAGGAAAAAATAGAGACAAAGGGGTTAAAGTTAAAAAAGTCAACAAAAGACAGGCTTAATATGCTTCAAAGTAGTTTTGATGATGCTGAAAGTATGATTACTACATTGTTAAATCAATATGATAGCTTTATAGTAGAAAATGATGAAAAATATAATGATCGAAAAGGTGAAATTGATAGATTTAACTTTTTGATAGATTCATTAAAAGGATGCTTTATTAATTCTTTAGAAATGGCTACTTATCTAGAAGATAAATATGATACAAAGCTTAAAAATGAAATAAAAAAGAAAGACAAAGTTATATCTATACTTCAAGATGAAAATACAAATTTGAAAAAGGTATGTAATGATGTTAGTGAGCAAATTAATAAGAAGGATTATGAATTAAATGATGTAAAAGATAGCTTTTCACGTGTTAATTCTGCACTTTCTACTGTAGAAAAAGAACTAAAGGAAAAATCTGATATAATTCAAAATTTGCAATTACATATTAATTCATTAACAGAGATATCAAGTGATAATAAGGCTATAAAGGATGAAAATGATAAATTAAAAGAAGAAATAAAGGAGTTAAATGATAAGTTAACCAAAGCAAATATTCTTAATGAAAAAATTAATTATTTAGAAAGTGAAAATAATAGATTTAAAAATGAAATTGCTATATTGAATGGAGAAAAAAAAGAGTATAAAGAGTATAGCAATAGTTTAAATCAACGAATTCAAGAAGTTTTATTAAATAAATCAGCAGAAATTACAAAAATAAATGAAGAGAAAAATAATTTAATTAGAGAAATTGAAAATAGAAAAGAATTAGAATTAAAAAATGCTAATGAAACTATTATAAGTTTAAAGGAAGAAATATTCGAATTGAAACTAAATTTAAATAAAGTTAACTTAGAAAAATAAAGTTAACTAAAGAAATGTATTTGATAAGTAGTATTTAAACTATAGGGGATTATCCCCTATAGTTTTTTATTTATTATACTTGATAATCTAAGTTCGCCATTTTCTAGGGTTCTAATATATAGTTTATAAGGACTTTTATGTGAAAAACCATCAATAATAAGTTTTTCCTTTGATAAAATTGGAGTTATAGAAAATAATGTATGTGATGATTTAGCTACAATAGAAAGTGATCCTTCATAATCAGTTAAACATTGGCAAATGTTATTTAAATCAATTGTTATAGAATTAGGTGAATTTATAGTAAATGGACAAATAAATTCATCTCTATTTTTAGTATTTCTAATTACTATATCCAAAAAAGTATAAGAATTATAATCTTTTGTATAAAAATATAAAGTTAATTTGTTATTACAATTCAAACATTTTTCTAAAGTTAACTTCTTAATATATTTTGTAGGTTGTGATGTTGAATTTAATTCCAAATAATAATCCTCCCTAAAATTTATTATTATTTATTTTATGCACGAAAACAAAAATAGACATAAAATTATACAAATATATAATAATATTTTAAAAAATAATGATAATACTATAATTGTAATCAACTATTAGGAGTGAGTTTTGTTGCCGATTGCACTTGTTACAGCATTAATCTCAGCGGGTGGATTAGTTTTAGGTTCTGTAATTGGAGCTATTTGCAGTATTTTTATTAATAAAGTTTCATTACATGAACAAGTTAGAATTCAAAGAGAAAATTTAAATTATCAGGAAAATTGTAATGCAAAGGAAAAGTATATTAACGCCAATATAATAAGATTGGACTTTTGTAATGCAATTTACCAAAGTGTAAGAGTGCTTCAAAATATGGATAATTATGAAGTGTCTTATTCAATACCTATGTACAAGGATTATCACAAAATAATAGCAACTTTATGTGACGAATATTCATTAAAGGAGCTTAGTTATATTTATCAGTTTTATGGAATTTTAGAAATTAATTCAAAGAAAATCGAAGGTTCTAATAGTAAGGATTTAAATGATAGAATAGTAATCCAAAATTCATTCAAAAATATTTTAATAAAGCTTTATGGAGAAAATTATATTAAATTGTTATCGAAGAATATTGATTGTTTGAGTTTTAATGAACTTTATTGTGATTCTCTTATGAAAAAAGGATATAGGGATATATTAAAATCCTTAGATGTGATATGTAATATGGGTTATAAAGGAAAAGATGACTTAAATTCTTAAGTCATCTTTTTAATATATATTATTTTAGCATATTTATCATTAAATCAAGAGTGCTTTTAGTTCTTTCTAAATTATGAATATAATCCGCTATATGGTGTTTATAATAGTAAATACCCTCATCTGTAATGGAATATATTTTTTTGCTTCTCTTATTTAAAAATTCATCACCTGTCCATTTGCTAATTACGTAACCTTTTTCTTCTAAATCATAAAATGTTTCATAAATAGTGCTTGATGATACAGGAAAAGGTAAATTAGAGGTTTGAAATACATCTCTAAATGTTTCAAGTACTTTATTACCGAACATTACTTCACCCTTAGATAATTCCTTTAATATATAAAATGAATATAGCATTTTTGTGTTTACTACATTTCTAGGTGCTACTAATCTATTTCTAGTTGTACTCATTTAATCACTCCTTTTTTCATAAAAGTATTTATAAATTTACTATCTTAAAATCATATTTATAAAAGCTATCTCAATACTTGAGCTGTCTAAGTTTACTTATTTAATGATAACAAAAATTATTAACAGTGTCTATTTAAAAAGAATATTACGAAATGTAGAACCATAAAATGTGAAATTGAATACTATATATTAAAGTACCAATGATAGGAGATGAGAAACATGTCAAAGAAGTGTTGTAGAAGAAACTGCTGTTGTAGAAACAATTGTTGTTGTCAACCATGTTGCAATCAATGTTGCAATCAATGTTGTAACAATAGCGGATACGGATGCGGCTACGGAGGATATGGTGGAGGATTCGGTAACTGTGGCGGTGGCTGTGGTGGCTTTGGAGGCTGCGGTGGCGGCTGGGCATGGTGGATAATTATACTATTATTCTTCTGTGGAGGATGCTGGTAATTCATGGCTAGGTGTACTAAAAAGTGTATTATCTTTTTAGTACACTTTTTTATTTATTATAAATTAATTTTTGTATTATGGGAAAACTACTTTTGAAAGAAACTCTAGAGGTGTTGTTATATGCGAAAGAAATTTTTCTTATTTAACTTAATATTAACTATATTACTAACTATAAATAGTAATTTAGTATATTCAGAACCTATTGAGAGTGAGGAAGGAGAATCGAAAGAAAACAGTGAGGGTGAGCCATATAGAAGGTTAGAAGATGTAAAAAAAGAGTTAAAGGAGGAACGTCACAAAGTTGATCAGCAAAGATTAGACGATATAAGAAAAAAAGAAGAAGAAAAAAAGGCAAATGAAATTGAAAATGGTGAAAATATGCCTGAAAAAACTACAGAAGAGAAAAAACAAAATGATAATAAAAAAGAAAATGAATCAATTCCTAAGTTAATAGTTAGATTAAGAGGGAAACATTCTACTAAATACTTATGTAGTTATAACTTTACTATAACAAATGAAAATACAGAAAGTGAACTTGCTTGTAGTAATTATGATGATTATAAAGTTTTGTTGAAGAAATCTTCATTAAAGGTAAGACCAGGTGAGTTGATAAATTTTGAGTTTAGTGAAAAACCTAAAAAAATTCGTGCGTATATATGGGATGATGAAATAACTGAATTAGAAATGACTAGAGGAAGTATTAGAGTTCCTAATTATGATAAGAAAATTGTAGTTGGAATTGAAGGGACATATAAAAATGGAAAAATACTTTATGCTGTAGTTTTAGATATAAGAGGTTAAATGAAAAAAATAGGAGGATAACTTTATGGATGTTAATTATAATGTTACATACGGAAATGAAAATGAATTGAAATGTACTGGAAATATAAATAGTGAAAATGAGACTGGAAATGAAAGTGAAAAACATGAAGAGGAAAGTTTGAAGAAGGACCAAGCAAAACTATCTGAAATCAGAGAATTAGGAAATACCAATATGACTGGGCCAGATCAAAGTATTCAAATACTTCCTATAATCGGTCAAGTTGAGGGGCATGTTGTATTACCACCACAAACAAAATCAACAAAATACGAACATTTAATTCCACAATTAATTTCCATGGAACAAAATGATAAGGTTAAAGGAGTATTAATTGTTTTAAATACAGTAGGAGGAGACGTAGAGGCTGGATTGGCCATAGCAGAAATGATTTACTCATTATCAAAACCAACAGTTTCTATTGTAATAGGTGGAGGACATTCTATTGGTGTTCCATTAGCAACATCAGCAGACTATTCTTTTATTACACCATCTGCAACTATGATTGTACATCCTGTTAGAATGAATGGATTTGTAATAGGGGTAGCTCAAACTTTCCATTATTTTAAGAAGATGCAAGAAAGAATTAATAGTTTTATTGTAAGAACTTCAAAAATTGATAAAGATGAATTAGAAAGAATGATGTTAAAGTCAGATGAATTATTAAATGATATGGGAACAATGTTGATTGGAGAGCAGGCAGTTGAATGCGGATTAATTGATAAAGTTGGAGGTATAAAAGAAGCATTAGCTAAATTAAATGAATTAATAAAGGAAAAAGAAGAGGAAAAATAAAATATGAAAACAATGAAAAGAAATTCCATATAGGAGTTTCTTTTTTGTTTGAAATGTGTTTAAAATATTTATAAGCTATAATATAATAAAATTTACTAAAATGATGTTTTAAGTACAGAGGTGATTTGATGGGAACGGGCAGTAAAAAGAAGAATACTAGTAAAAAGAAAAAAGATTCATCTATTGAAAAGAAAGGAGATATCAAAGCTATAATATATGTTGCTGTAGGAATTTTATTATGTTTTTCAACATATACAGATTTAGCTGGGATTTTATCTATATTTACACGAAGAGTGATGTATCATTTTATCGGAGTAGTTGTTTATATCATTCCGATATATTTAATATATTTTGGTATAGATACAATAAAATCAAAGGGAACTATTAAATATTCTAGAAGGTTTTTTAGTATTACATTAATGGCTGTAGTAATTTGGTTGTTTTGTAGTACTATTTCTATCAATTTTGCTGTAGGGCAAGGAATTAGTAAAGGATTTATAGATACAATTAGAGAAATGAAGTTTTCAACTAATTATAGTATGCATGGTGGCTTTTTAGGATTTATAATAGCTTATCCTTTATCTATGTTAATAGGATATATAGGAAGTTACATATTATATATTACATTGTTTGCTATAGGAAGTATCTTATTAATGGATATAACATTATATGATATATATGTTAAAGGTAAGGGATTGATAGATGGACTTGTAGGAGGTGGAAGAAGCAACGTTAAAAATCAAAAAAGTAAAGTTAGTAAGAAATCTGAAAGAAAGGTTACTAATGATACTATAGAAGTTATTGTTCCAGAAAATGATAATAACGAGAAAGAAGATTTTATTAAAGGTATAAATAATAAAATACAAATTTTAGACTTTATGAGAAATTCTGAGCTACAAGATGTAAATCCTCTTCAAGACTTTGATTTAGATAAAGATTTCTCTAGTGAAGCTGGGATGCAAGAAGAATATATTGTTGCTAAAGGTAGTGAAACTAAAAAGATAAACAAAAATTTATCTCATGATGATAAAGAAGTTGTAAGTAAGGAAATTGAAGAATCCTTAAATGAATCAGGTGAAGTACAAAAAAAAGAATATGCTTTTCCTACAATGGATTTATTAAATATAAATTCTAAATTAAAACTTAAAAATGAAGATAAAAAAGACTTGATAGATAATGCTAATAAGCTTGAAGAAACACTTTCTAATTTTGGAGTTGAAGCAAAAGTAGTACAAGTTACTAAGGGGCCTTCTGTTACAAGATTTGAATTACAGCCAAGTCCAGGAGTTAAGGTTTCTAAAATAGTTAACCTTCAAGATGATATTGCTTTAGGCTTAGCAGCAAATGGTGTTAGAATGGAAGCGCCAATTCCAGGTAAAGCAGCTATAGGTATAGAGGTTCCTAACAAGAAACAATCTCCGGTATTTTTAAGAGAAGTATTAGATTCTAAGGAATTTACTAATACATCAAAAAATTTAGCTTTTGCATTAGGAAAAGACATTACAGGCAAATGTATAGTTGGTGATTTGAGTAAAATGCCACATATGTTAATTGCAGGTGCTACTGGATCAGGTAAGTCAGTATGTATAAATTCTCTTATAATAAGTTTATTATACAAGTACTCTCCAGAACAGGTTAAGTTACTTATGGTTGACCCTAAGGTTGTTGAATTAAGTGTTTATAATGGAATACCACATTTGTTAATACCTGTTGTTACAGATCCAAAGAAAGCAGCTGGTGCATTAAATTGGGCAGTAAATGAAATGAATAAAAGATATAATTTATTCTCTCAAATGAAAGTTAAAAATATAGAATCTTATAATAAGCTATATGAAAAGGGTGAAATACAAGAAAAGCTACCTTATATAGTAGTAATAGTAGATGAGCTTGCAGACTTAATGATGGCATGTCCTAATGATGTTGAAGATTATATTTGTAGATTGGCACAAATGGCTAGAGCTGCTGGTATGCATTTAATAATTGCTACTCAAAGACCTTCAGTTGATGTTATTACTGGGGTAATTAAAGCAAATATTCCATCAAGAGTATCATTTGCAGTATCTTCAGGAACTGACTCAAGAACTATACTAGATCAAGTTGGAGCAGAAAAACTATTAGGTAGGGGTGATATGTTATATTATCCTATAGGTGAAAATAAACCTTTAAGAGTTCAAGGAGCATTTATTTCAGAAGAGGAAGTTGAAAATGTAGTTGAGTATATTAAAAACTCAGAAGATGATGTTGATTATTCAGAAGATATTATTAATCATATAAATAGTGAATCAAGTAATGAAGCTGCAATGAGTAGTAGTGATACTGATGAATTGCTAGAAGAAGCAATGAAATTGGTTATTGATTATCAACAAGCATCAACATCTTTTATTCAAAGAAAATTAAGAGTAGGATTTAATAGAGCATCTAGGATTATGGATGAACTAGAAGAACATGGTATAATATCAGAAAAAGATGGAAGTAGACCAAGGCAGGTATTGGTTGGTAAAGAAGATAGATATAACGAATAACAATATAAAATACTTGTAAATATGAGATAGTTAAATTAAAATAAGTATTATTATTTATACTTAGGAGGAAAAAAGTTGAGTAAATATAAAGTTGGAATGGTTAGTTTGGGATGCGACAAAAATAGAGTAGACTCAGAATTAATCTTAGGAGCTATAAATAAACATTATGAAATTACAAATAACGCTAAGGAAGCAGATATAATTATAGTAAATACATGCGGATTTATAGAAAGTGCAAAGCAAGAATCTATTGATACTATTTTAGAAATGGCTGAGTACAAAAATAAATATAAATGTAAAATGTTAATTGCTACTGGGTGTTTAACTCAAAGATATGGTGATGAATTATTAGAATTAATTCCTGAGATAGATATATTAATGGGAGTTAATGATTATATGAAATTACACAGATTAATCTTAGATTTTATCAAAGATCATAAGAGAATTTCATCAGCAGCTTATAGTGATGAAGGGGTTAATGAAGGTATTAGATTATTAACAACTAAGCAACATACAGCTTATGTTAGAATAGCAGAAGGATGCAATAACTTTTGTACTTACTGTATAATACCTAAAATAAGAGGAAAATTTAGAAGTAGATTAGAAAAAAATATTTTAGATGAAGTAAATCTTTTAGTTAACAATGGAGTAAAAGAAATAATATTAATAGCACAAGATTTAACTGATTATGGTGTTGATATTTATGGAAAAAGAATGCTTCATGATTTAGTTAGAAAAATTTCATTAATTGATGGAGTAGAATGGATTAGACTTCTATATTGTTATCCTGAAGAAATTACTGATGAATTAATTGAAGAAATTGCAAATAACGATAAGGTTGTGAAGTATTTAGATTTACCTATTCAACATATAAGTAGTAAAGTGTTAAAGCAAATGGGAAGAAGAACTAATAAGGAAACTATAATTGATAAAATAGAAACTTTAAGAAATAAGGTTCCTAATATAGCATTAAGAACATCATTAATAGTAGGATTCCCAGGAGAAACAGAAGAAGAATTTAATGAATTAGCAACATTCTTAAAAGATTATAAGCTTGAAAATGTAGGGGTATTTGCATATTCACAAGAAGAGGATACGCCAGCAGCAATAATGGATGGCCAAATAGAAGAAAATATAAAGAAAGAACGTCAAAACACATTAATGGCTATTCAAAGAGATGTTGTTAAAGAACAAATTAAATTGAAAATAGGAAATATTTATGATACCATAATAGATAGCAACAATGGAGAATATTTCATTGGTAGAAATTACGAAATGGCTCCAGAAATCGATGGGCTTATCTATATTAAGAAGCATGACGGATTAAGTATAGGCGATATAATAAAAGTTAAGGTTACTGATGTTATGGAGTACGATTTAATAGGGGAGATTTTTGATGAACTTAGCAAATAAATTGACAATGATTAGGATATTTCTAGTTCCAGTATTTTTAGTTTTTATAGCAGTAAGGGATATTCCATATGGTTCAATAGTTGCAACAGCGGTATTTATAATCGCATCGATTACTGATCAACTTGATGGTCATATAGCTAGAAGTAGAAATCAAATAACTAATTTTGGGAAATTTATGGATCCATTAGCGGATAAGTTACTAGTTACAGCGGCATTAATTTCATTGGTTGAATTAAATATGATACCAGGCTGGGCTGTAGTAATAATAATTGCAAGGGAATTTGCAGTTTCTGGTCTTAGAACTTTAGCTGCATCAGATGGTATTGTAATTGCTGCAAGCTGGTGGGGAAAAATAAAGACAGTAACTCAAATGGCTGCAATTATTACATTATTAGTAGAAGTTAATATTGTCTCATCACAAGCAGCAATTAATTTTGTAAGTAATAATGCATTTTTAAATGGGTTCTTTACTTATGTTCCTAATATTTTATTAATATTAGCTGTAATAATTACAATAATTTCAGGTGTTGATTATTTTGTTAAAAATAAGGCAGCTATTTCTATGAAATAAGGTTTAATAATGAAATAAATTGGTTATAATTCAAAGAGTTCATTCTATATAAAGAATATATAGAAAGGGCTCTTTTTTCAATAAAAAATTATAATATATGTTGACTACAAATAAATAATACTTTATAATTAAAAACATAAGAACAAACGTTCATGAAAGGGTGATTATTTAATGGCAAATATTGATGAAAATAAATTAAAAGCAATTGAGAATGCGATGAGTCAAATTGAGAAACAATTTGGTAAAGGGTCTATAATGAAATTAGGTGAACATAGCACTTTAAATGTAGACTCAATTTCTACTGGCTGTCTTGATTTGGACATAGCTCTTGGAATTGGAGGAGTACCAAGAGGTAGAATTATTGAAATATATGGACCAGAAAGTTCAGGTAAAACTACAGTTGCATTACATGTTGCAGCTGAAGCTCAAAAGTTAGGTGGGGCTGTTGCTTTCGTAGATGCTGAACATGCATTAGATCCAAGTTATGCTAGAAACCTTGGTGTTGATACAGAAAATCTTATAGTATCTCAACCAGATACAGGAGAACAAGGGCTTGAAATAGCAGAAGCATTAGTTAGATCTGGAGCCATAGATGTACTTGTAGTTGACTCAGTAGCAGCTTTAGTGCCAAGAGCTGAAATTGAAGGTGAAATGGGTGATTCTCATGTTGGTTTACAAGCAAGATTAATGTCTCAAGCTTTAAGAAAATTAACAGGTACTATAAATAAATCTAAATGTGTTGTTATTTTCATTAATCAATTAAGAGAAAAAGTTGGAATTATGTTCGGAAACCCAGAAACAACAACAGGGGGAAGAGCTCTTAAGTTCTATTCAAGTATTAGAATGGATGTTAGAAGAATCGATTCAATTAAGCAAGGTGATGAAATTGTTGGTAACAGAACAAGAGTAAAAATTATGAAGAACAAAGTAGCACCTCCATTTAAACAAGCTGAATTTGACATAATGTATAATGAAGGAATATCAAGAACAGGAAATATTGTTGATGTTGGTGTTAAAGAAAATATTGTTCAAAAGAGCGGAGCTTGGTTCTCTTATGGGGATATAAGATTAGGTCAAGGAAGAGAAAATGCTAAACAATATTTAAAAGATAATCCTGAAATTGCTCTTGAAATAGAAAATAAAATTAGAAGTAAATATGAATTACCGCTAATGGTAGATAAAACTAAAGGGTCAGCTAAAAAAGTTAGCGAATAAATAATAATTAAGGATATGTAGTTTTTATAAATTGCATATCCTTTTTAATATAAATAAATAAATAGGAAATACTATTAATGAAATATCTTTAAGCAATTTAGTGTGTATACATAGCAAGGAACTAATCTTGACATATTTTTGTTTATAAGGTAAAATAATAACAAATACTGGTTTATCATATTCATAGGGACAGTGAGAATAATATGACACCTAGACGTTCTCTATTAAATTATAAATAGAGATTTATACGAGGAGGTGTTAGTTTGGAGATATTAACAATTATATTGGTTGATATTGTTGTATTAGCGGTATTCGGGTTTATCGTATACAAGGCAATACAAAAGGCCACACAAAAGAAGGTTTTATTTTTAGAAAATGAAGCTAAAGATTTAGTTGAAAAGGCTAAAAGAGAAGCTGAAGCTGCTAAGAAAGAATCTATTTTAGAGGCTAAAGAAGAGGTTCACAAACTAAGAAATGATTTAGACAGAGATTCTCGTGAGAGAAGAAATGAAATTCAAAGGCTTGAAAGAAGAATTCTTCAAAGAGAAGAATCTTTAGACAAAAAGAGTGATCTATTAGAAAAGAAAGAAGAAACTATCAATAAAAGATTGCAAGAAATTGATCAAATGGAAGAAAGTGTTCAGCAGTTACATGCTAAAAGAAGAGAAGAATTAGAAAGAATATCTACTTTAACTTCAGAAGAAGCTAAAGAAATTCTTCTTGGAGAAGTTAGAAAGGAAGTTTCTCATGATGCAGCTTTAATGATTAAAGACATTGAGTCAAAGGCTAAAGAAGAAGCTGATAAAAAAGCAAGAGAAATTATAACTACTGCAATTCAAAGATGTGCAGCAGATCATGTATCTGAATCTACAGTTCATGTTGTTGCTTTACCAAATGATGAGATGAAGGGCAGAATTATTGGAAGAGAAGGTAGAAACATAAGGACACTCGAAACATTAACAGGAGTAGATTTAATTATTGATGATACTCCAGAAGCGGTTATTTTATCTAGCTTTGATCCTATAAGAAGAGAAGTAGCTAGAATAGCACTAGAAAAATTAATTGTAGATGGAAGAATACATCCAGCTAGAATTGAAGAAATGGTTGAAAGAGCCAAAAAAGATGTTGAAAATGATATTAAAGAAGAAGGCGAACAAGCGACTTTAGAAACAGGTGTACATGGTTTACACCCTGAAATTATAAGACTTTTAGGAAGATTAAAGTATAGAACTAGCTATGGTCAAAATGTGTTAAAGCATTCAATAGAAGTTGCATACTTAGCAAGCGTAATGGCTTCAGAGTTAGGTCTTGATGTAAATTTAGCTAAAAGAGCAGGTTTATTACATGACATCGGTAAAGCAATAGATCAAGAGCAAGAAGGACCTCATGCATTAATCGGAGGAGATTTTGCTAAAAAGTATCATGAATCAGCATTAGTTGTAAATGCTATTGCTGCTCACCATGGTGATGTTGAAATGATGTCTATGGAAGCTGTTTTAGTTCAAGCAGCTGATGCAATATCAGCAGCAAGACCAGGCGCTAGAAGAGAAACGTTAGAAGCTTATATTAAGAGATTAGAGAAACTTGAAGAAATTGCAAATTCTTATGAGGGCGTAGATAAGTCATATGCCATTCAAGCTGGAAGAGAAATTAGAATCATGGTTAAACCAGAACAATTAGACGATGCTGGTTCAATTGAATTAGCACGTAATTTAGCTAAAAGTGTTGAAGAACAATTAGAGTATCCAGGGCAAATTAAGATCAATGTAATTAGAGAAATAAGAGCAGTGGATTTTGCTAAATAAATAAAAAAATGCATTTTGTATTATTACAAAATGCATTTTTTATATTTTTTTTAAAAATTTTTTAAATTTTTTTTAAAATTAAAAGGAGATTTCAGTCTTTTGTAGAATATATAATCATATAAGTAATTATAAGAATTTATAAACAATCATATGTAAACGATTTTAAATCAGGAGGTAGAAATACAAATGGAAGTATTAAAAGTATCAACAAAATCTAATCCAAATTCAGTGGCAGGTGCTCTAGCAGCAATTATTAAGGAGAAAAATATTGTAGAAATACAAGCTGTAGGTGCAGGTGCAATAAATCAAGCAGTAAAGGCTATAGCAATTGCAAGGGGCTTTGTTGCTCCAAGTGGAAGAGACATAGTATGTATACCTGCCTTTACTGACATAGAAATTGATGGTGAAGAAAGAACAGCTATAAAATTAATTGTACAACCTAGATAAAAAATAAGTTTATATTAAAAGACATTTTAGTATTGAAATTATTTTAAGGACAGTATATAATGTAATCGTTAGATATATAATATATTATACGTAAAGAGGTGTGTTTTAATGGTATCTAAAGAAGTAATAGTAAACAATGGAACTGGTTTACATGCAAGACCAGCGACTTTATTAGTTAAGAAAGCTTCATCTTTCAAATCTGATGTAAGCATTGAATTTAACGGAAAGAAAGCTAACGTTAAAAGCTTAATTGGTGTTTTATCTTTAGGAGTTACTAAAGGAGCTAACATCACAGTTACAGCTAGCGGTGATGATGAAACTTTAGCAGCAGAAGAAATCGCTAAATTAATCGAAACTTTAGAAGACTAAAATAAAAAAAGTGCGTAAGCACTTTTTTTTATTTTATTGTATGTTTTACTAGTTTACTTATCTGTATTAAATGTTATAATATTACATCTAAATATTAAAGATATTAAATCAATAGCACATATTAATATTAAAATATATATCATTCTTAAAATAGTAGGTGAACCACCACATAATACTGATAGAATATTAATATTAAATATTCCTATTATCCCCCATGTTAATGATCCTAGTAAAACTACAATGGCTGAAAACTTATCAAAGGTACTTAATTTACACATAATAATTCCTCCGTAATATGTATTATAATAAATAATATGAAAATTTTTTTTTATTATTACTAACAAAAAAAATAAAAATATGATATAATACGAATTATATTATGTTAAAAGCATAAATTATTCGGAGGTGTTCAAATGACAAACTTATACAATTCGCCATTAAACTCTAGATATGCATCAAAGGAAATGAGTTATATATTTTCTGATGATATGAAATTTACAACTTGGAGAAAGTTATGGGTTGCTTTAGCTGAAGGGGAAAGAGAATTAGGAATAAATATAACAGAAGAGCAAATTAATGAGTTAAAAGCTAATATAGATAATATAAATTACGATGAGGCAAGAAAAAGAGAAAAAGAAGTAAGACATGATGTTATGAGTCATGTATATGCATATGGATTACAATGTCCTCATGCAAAAGGAATCATACACTTAGGTGCTACTAGCTGCTATGTTGGGGATAATACTGATATAATAATAATGAGAGATGCATTATTATTAACTAAGAAAAAGATAGTTACAGTTTTAAATCATTTATCAAATTTTGCAATGAAATATAAGGATATGCCTACATTAGGATTTACACATTTTCAACCTGCTCAATTGACTACAGTTGGCAAGAGAGCTACATTATGGATGCAAGATTTAGTTTTAGATATAGAAAATATAGATTTTCTATTAAGTAAATTGAAACTAAGAGGGGTTAAAGGTACAACTGGAACTCAAGCAAGCTTTATGAATTTATTTGAAGGTGATGAAAGTAAAGTTAAAGCATTAGATACATATGTAGCTGAAAAAATGGGATTTGAAAAGAGTTATGGAGTAACAGGACAAACATATCCTAGAAAAATTGATTCTATAGTTTTAAATACTTTATCAGAAGTAGCACAAAGTGCATATAAGTTTAGTAATGATTTAAGATTATTACAAAGTATGAAAGAAGTAGAAGAACCATTTGAAAAACATCAAATTGGATCTTCAGCTATGGCATATAAGAGAAATCCAATGAGAAGTGAAAGAATGGGTGCTTTAGCAAGAACAGTTGTAGTTAATGCTTTAAATCCTGCAATAACAGCTTCTACGCAATGGTTTGAAAGAACATTAGATGATTCAGCTAATAAGAGAATATCAGTAGCAGAAGCTTTCTTAGCTTTAGATGGTGTTTTAAATCTTTATATTAATATTGCTGAAAATATGGTTGTTTATGATAAAGTAATAGCTAAACATGTTAATGAAGAATTACCATTTATGGCAACAGAAAATATAATGATGGAATCAGTTAAAAAGGGTTGCGATAGACAAGAGTTACATGAAAGAATTAGAGAACATTCAATGGCAGCAGCTCAAAGAGTTAAGGGTGAAGGGTTAAATAATGATTTAATTGAAAGAATCATGGCAGATGATTACTTTAGATTATCAAGAGAAGAAATTTTAGCAATAATCGATCCACAAAAATTTGTAGGTAGAGCTCCAAGTCAAGTTGTTGAATTTATTGCTGAATATGTTTCACCTATTATAGATGAAAATAAGGATGCATTAGAAATAAAAAGTGAAATTACTGTTTAGTTAAAATATTAATCTACTTTAAGTTAATTGAAATTAACTTAAAGTAGATTTTTTATTAAATATAGCTTATTTATAGTGTAATCTAACTAATATTGTAATGTAATTTATTTAGTAATCATATGTTATAGTAAATAATACAATAAGGGGATTACACTAAATAATGAAAGAGATTTATGAATATTTATTGAAAAACTCAACTTTTGATAACTTAATTAAAAACTATATACAAGGGAATAGAATTGCTATAATTAGAAATAATGAAAAAAGTGATTATGTTATAAATTATTTACAAGAATATATATTAAACAATGCTACTGTAGAAGGAGTTGAAAAGAAATATAAAGATTTGAATTCATGTTACAATTTAGATTCAATTAAGTCAAAGAAGCTTATAGTACTTAATAGAGAGATAAATAATAATAAAAGAAATATTATAAATACATTTCTGACATTCATAGAAAAAGATAATTTAGGAAGGTCATTAAATGATTTATATTCAATAACTAAGAAAAGTTTAGATTTTAAAGATGAATCTTTTAGGTTTTTTTCGATTTTAAGTAAATGTAAAGAAGTAATTGGAAATGAAGAAGAAACAGTTGTAGAAGAGATCGATAAAATTATTGCAGGAAATTATATTAATATATATATAAAGTATTTAAAGTTTAAAGGAAATAAAAAGTTTGAAATTATAAAAGATAATATAGATGTAAGTGATATAAAAAAAATAATAACAAAATTAAGTGGCATTTTGAATAATAGTTTTGCATTTATGCCTCCTATCTATAATAATGAATACACGAGTGATTTTGAAAATGAAGAAATTTATTATAAAAATTATACTCCTGAACAGTTGCTAGAAGAAGTCAAAAAAATTAATTACAAACATAATAAAAAATTGTTAGGGGAAATCGTAGATATAAAGTGGTATAAATTCTCTCAAATATTTAATTATAAGAAAATAACTAATAAAAATAAACAAGTTCAGGATGCTTATTATAAAAGAGAAAAAGAGATTTATAATCAATATATGGAGAATATTGATAATTTAAAGTTATTTTCAAGTTCATTCAAATTTTTAACTAAGGTTTTTAAAGAAAAGGTATTAGATGAAATTGATGATAATGTATCGAATGAAGATAATTTATATGAATGTATACTAAATTTAAAAGAAACATTAACTACATATGAAGAATTTTTAAGTTTAGAAAATAAAGTTAAATCTTTAAGTGATATTCAAAGAAATATATTAGATTATTGTTATGATAAGATTGATAATAAGAATGATTTAGAGAAAATAATTAGATTCATACCAAGTTATTATTTATATGAAGAAATTGAAGAGGATGAGCTTAAATATGAGGAAGAAATAATTGAGTATGAATATGTAGATGAAAGAATAAGGAATCTACATTTAGCTTTAAAAGCATATGACGATATTATTCCACAAGTATTAAAGGAATATAGTTATAAAAATACAAATGATTATCTTAAAGAAAACAAAATTGATATTAACAAATTAGATTTTATAGAAGTAATTGATAATAAATATGAAGAAAAAAATTATAAGCTTTTATCTAATTTATATCCATTTTTAATTATTAGTAAAGAGGAGTACGATGCTAACAAAGAAATCATAAATAATAGTTTTCAAGTTATTATAAAAAGTGAAGATTTCTTAATTAGTGATGATATTAAGGAATATAAAAGTGAAATTTCAACTAATGAGAGATTAGATAAGGGGATAACTAACTTGCTTTCTAATTTAGGTTATCACATATATGAAGATGAAAAGGATAAATCACTTTTATATGTATCTGGATGCAAGGGTAAAGATGAAATTAAAACAATATTTATAAATAATAAAGAAGAATTTAATGTTAATATCTTAATAAGATTATTAGATATTATAGATAAAAGAGGAGAATTGATATATATATGGTATAGGAATTGGTGGCTAAATAAAAATGAAGAAGTACAAAGATTACATTTTCTATTAAATAGGTAAGGATATATTAGGCATAAATTTAGTATGCCTAATTTTTTTGCATTAATTTATATAAATGTGATAAAATTAGTGAATAAATTACTAATCAAAGGAGAAGACGATGAATTTAATAACAGTTGAAAATATAAAAAAGACATATAGTGAAAAAGTTTTATTAAATGATGTTTCATTTGGAATTAATGATGGTGATAAAATAGGGCTTATTGGATTAAATGGTAGTGGAAAGTCTACATTATTAAAAATAATAACAGGAAGAGATGAGTTCTTTGATGGAAGTATTACAAAAGGTAAGGGAGTAAGAGTAGAGTACCTTTCACAAAACTCAGAGTTTGATGCTAATGCAACAGTTTTAGAACAAGTATTTAATAGTGATACCCCTGAAATGAAATTGTTGATGGAATATGAAAATTTACTAGATAAAACTAAAAATGAAGAATTTAATGAAGATATTAACAATAGGCTTATAAAAACTCAAGAAAAAATTGATTCCTTAAATTTATGGAATTTAGAAAGTGAAGTTAAAGTTATATTAACTAAGCTTGGAATAAATGATTATACTATGAAAATGGGTACTTTATCTGGTGGACAAAAGAAGAGGGTATTTTTAGCATCAGCATTAATAAAACCATGTGAGTTACTTGTACTAGATGAGCCTACTAACCATTTAGATTCAGGATCTATAGAATGGCTAGAAGAATATTTAAATAATAGAAAAGGTGCATTATTAATGATTACTCATGATAGATATTTCCTAGATAGAGTATCTAATAAAATTTTAGAATTAGATAGAGGAAATATATATACTTACATAGGTAATTATAGTGCATTCCTTGAAAAGAAAGCTGAAAGAATAGAATTAGAAGCAGCTAGTGAAGAGAAAAGGCAAAAGTTAATATTAAAAGAGTTGAAATGGGTAAGAAGAGGGGCTAAAGCTAGAACAACAAAACAAAAGGCAAGGCTTCAAAGATTTGATGATTTAATTAATGAGGAATATATAGCTCCAAAGGCTAATTTAGAAATGTCTTTCATTGGAACTAGATTAGGTAAAAAAATTATAGAATTGAAAAATATAAGCAAAGGATATGGAACTAAAAATCTTATAGATAATTTTAATTATACAGTATTAAAAGAAGATAGAATTGGAATTATTGGAGACAATGGAGTAGGGAAAACAACACTACTTAATATAATTAGAAACTCTATTACTCCAGATGAGGGGAATATAGAAATTGGTGAAACTGTAAAGATATCTACATTTTCTCAAGATGATTCACATATGGATTTATCTATGAAAGCTATTGATTATGTTAAAGAAGGAGGAGAGTGGATTCCTACAGAAGATGGAACTAAAATAAGCGCCTCTCAGCTTGCAGAACGTTTCTTATTTGATGGTACAATGCAATATACAATGATAGAAAAGCTTTCAGGAGGAGAGAGAAGAAGACTTCATTTACTAAGGGTGCTTATGGAAGCTCCAAATGTATTAATTTTAGATGAGCCAACTAATGATCTTGATATAGAAACATTAAAAATACTTGAAGATTTTATTGATGAGTTTATAGGTGTTGTAATTGTTGTTTCCCATGATAGATATTTCTTAGATAGAATTTGTAATAAGATATTTTCATTTGAGGGTAGAGGATTAATTAACATATATAATGGAAACTATAGTGATTATTTAATTAATAAGGAAATTAAATTTTTAAAAGAAAAAGAAGCGGAGCAAAATAATAAAGCTGAAATAAGTAAGAAAAAAACTTACGTGAAAAATAAAGACGAAAGACCAAAGTTTACTTTTAAAGAACAAAAGGAATTTGAAACTATATACACTGATATTGAAGCTATAGAAAATAAAATTGCAGAAATAGAAGAGGAAATGATAAAAAATTCAAGTAGTTATGGTTTATTAAATGAATTAGATCAAGAAAAAACTAAGCTTGAAGAGGAATTATTAGAAAAGTATGAACGTCAAGAATATTTAGAAGATATAGCAAAAAAAATAGAGGAATATAATAGTAAAAAGCAATAAAAGAATATAACTTATTGACAAGAATTTAAGTTTCTGATAATCTTGATAAGGTCGTAATAAAAGTTATATTTTTTAGGAGGAAATTATGGAAAACACGCAAAAGATAAAAATTGTAACTGCTGATCCATCAGCATTAGGATTATTTGGACTAGCAATAATTACTTTAGTAGCTTCATCACAAAAATTAGGAATAACTTCAGGGGTAGCATTAGTATTCCCATGGGCAATATTCCTAGGAGCAACAGCACAATTATTTGCATGTATTAATGATTTTAAACATGATAACACATTTGGAGCAACAGCATTTGGAGCATATGCATTCTTCTGGTATGCAATGGGATTCACTTGGTTAATCCAAAATGGAGTATTTGGTGAAAAGTTAGCTGCAACAGCAGATACTAAACAATTAGGATTTGCATTTTTAGGATATTTAATATTTACAATATTCATGACAATTGGAGCAATGGAAACTCACAAAGTATTATTCACAATATTTGTTTTAATTGATTTCTTATTCTTAGGATTATCATTAAATTCATTTGGAATAATGCCAGAACTTTCACATGGATTAGCTGCTTGGTCAGAATTATTAATAGCTATTATGTCATTCTACGGATGTGGTGCAGCTGTATTAAATAAGCACTTTGGAAAGGTATTTTTACCAGTTGGTAAGCCTTTTGGAATATTTAAATAATACACTTAATATTAAAAGGAAAAGTTTTATAAACTTTTCCTTTTTTCTTTATAAAAATAAATGTATGTTGTATACTTAAAATATAATTAAACAAATGAATAAATAAGGAGTTAATTATGAAGATTAAAGTTACAGTTAAAGGTCAAAAAGATCCGATTATTTATTCTGGTGACAGAATCGATGTTTTGGATTTTGAAATGAATGGAGAAATGTATAAACAAATAAGATATTTCAGAAAAGGATTTTCAAAATCAGAATTATTAAAAGCTGATTTAATAACAAAAATTATTGAAGTTGAAAAATAAACGTATTAGATAATGCGTTTATTTTTTTATTTAAAATTAAATTAATAAAATTTATTTGCTAGAATATAATTTAATTTAAATAAAAGCGAATTATATAAAAATAAAAATTTAACTTATAAAATAAATGTAAATTTATTAAAAGAATATCATAGTTGAAATTTAAAATTTAATAAAAAAGATAGTAACTTTAAAAAAAGTTTATTTATAAGAAAAAATTTAAATAAATAATAAAATTTACATTAAAATATCTAAAAATAGTATAAAATGAAAAAATATATGCTAAAAATACAAAAATAACTCGAAAATTTATTTCGCTAAATAACCATTTAGCGAAATAAATGTCATTGTTAGCACAAAATAGCTATGATATAATGAAATCAGAATTAAATCTAGTTTAAGGAGGATTTTACATGGATGAAAATGATAAAAATACTAAAACTAATAAACAAAATAACTTTGATCTAAACGAAATTGTAAAAAAAGATACTTATAATAATTTAGAACAAAAAAATAGATTTGGTATTGAAGTTCAAAATAATAATAAATTGCCTAAAGTATTAGCTGATTTTTTAAGTTATTTAGAAACTATTAAAGGAAAATCCTATAATACAATTGAAGCTTATAAAATTGATTTAAGTTTATTTTTTAAGTATTTAAAAGTATATAAAGGTTATTACATACCAGATGATATAGAATTTGAAGAAATACCTATAAATGATTTAGATGAAACTTTTTTAAAAAGTATAGATTTAAGTGATTTATATGCCTTTTTATCATTTGTAGAAAAGCAAAGAAATAATGGAACTTATGCAAGAGCTAGAAAAGTTGCCACAATTAAATCGTATTTTAATTATTTGCATGGAAAAGCAAAAATAATCACTTATAATCCAGCAGCTGAGTTAGAGTCACCGAAAATAAATAAACGACATCCAATTTATTTAACACTAGAAGAAAGTGTATCTCTACTCTCCTCTTTAGATGAAAAGAATTGTAATTACTTAAGAGATTATTGTATTTTAACTTTATTCTTAAATTGTGGCATGAGATTATCTGAATTATGCTCTATAAAAATAGATAAGATAAAAGGTGATACATTAACTATTATAGGTAAAGGTAATAAGGAACGTACTGTTTACTTAAATGAAGCATGTATAAGTTCAATTGAAGATTATCTTGCAAAACGTAATGATAATAAGGCTACAGATGAAAATAAAAAATTTTTATTCTTATCATCTAGAGGTACTCCAATAAATAAAAGAACTGTAGAATTGCTTGTTAAAAAACATGTTAAGAATGCAGGATTAACTAATGAAAAATATACTCCTCACAAGCTTCGTCATACATCTGCTACACTTATGTACAAGCATGGTAATGTTGATATTAGAAGCCTTCAAAGTATATTAGGACATGAAAATATATCAACAACCCAAATTTATACTCATGTAGATGAAGAAATTTTAAGAGAAGCTGCTAAATCTAATCCATTAGCAAGTATAAAAAGTAAATAAAGAACATATGTTCATTGCCCGTGAAAATGGCATTTTGTTATTAAATTAATAATTAAATATAAAAAAAATGAAAGAAACTCAAAAAATAAATAAGTTTCTTTCATTTTTAATAATTTCTATTTTTTCATTTTTCTTATTCCAGGATATATTTCTTCTGTTAACTCATCTAACTCAGTATCATTATCAACACCTAGTTCATCGAAGTATACAATATTATCAAACGCATCTACATAATCATCTTCTAAATCCATTTTATCTAGAATATCATTATAGTTCTCTAATGTTATTTCTTCATTTATATTTTCTTCAGAATCCTTCTCTTCTTCCTTTAAGGCTTCTAATGCATTTTTAAGTTCTTCTTCTATAAATGAATTCTCTTCTACAGTCTTAGCTATATCATCAATATTTATGGCTCTTATATCTATCCCATCTTCTTCTAAACATTTACCGCAATTATCACATATTTTTTTTGAAAAAAGATCACAATAATCATCTTCAGTATATTTATAAGTCATTAAATCACCACCTGTTTATTTTAACCTTGTTATTTTACCAGTTTATTAAAAATATTTCAACTAAAATATTTTACAAATAGAAGAACATAGGTTTGATATAGTGCTATTCTTATGATATAATGATAACAAAAGCGAGGTGTTGAAAATGCGAGAAGTAAGTGATAAACAAAGTGAAATTTATGAGTTTTTAAAAACTTTCACTGATAACAAAGGATACCCTCCTTCAGTAAGAGAAATCTGTGAAGCTGTTGGATTAAGATCGACTTCGTCTGTTCATGGTCATCTTAAACGTTTAGAGTCAAAAGGATTAATAAAGAGAGATCCTACTAAACCAAGAGCTCTTGAGATTATAGATCATTCATCAAGAAAGGAAATGGTTAACATTCCCATCATAGGGAAAGTTACAGCTGGTATGCCTATACTAGCTAATGAAAATGTTGAAGGAATATTCCCTGTTCCGCTTGATTATATTAAGCATAATAAAGAATTATTTATGTTAAATGTAAGTGGAGAAAGTATGATTAATGCTGGTATTTTCGATGGTGATTTAGCAATAATTGAAAAATGTCAGACTGCAAGAAATGGTGAAATTATAGTTGCTTTAATTGAAAATGAAGCTACTTTAAAAACATTCTATAAAGAAAATAATTATATAAGATTACAACCTGAAAATGATAAAATGGATCCAATTATAGTTGAAGATTGCGTCATTTTAGGTAAATTAGTTGGTTTGTTTAGGACATATTAATAATTAAGGAATCATACACTATTGTATGATTCTTTTTTATTATATTTTAAAGGTGTGTGGTTCTTATGCAAATTGTTTTAGGGAGATTTATAAAGAAAAAGGAGGATTTTGATAGTGAAAATATTATTTGCCCAATAAAGGATTATGATAGAGATAAATATTTAAATAGAAGAATAATTATTAGGATTTTATTTGTTATTTTATATGGTTATGAATTAGGTTATATGTTGGCATTAAATTCTAATACAATTAATGATATAAAAGTTACTGTAATAAATTTTGTTTTATTCTATGCACTTAACTTTTATTTAATTCAAATACCTCATGAATTTATTCATACACTCTTCTATTCTAAGGCATTTACAAATAAAAAAAATAAATTAGTATTTTTTAATAAAAAAAGAATTGTAACAACAGAGCTTGAAGAAAATACAAATACATGGCTTATGATTTTAAGCTTAATTACCCCATTTTTACTATTTTCCATATTGCCTATAGTATTAATTAATAACATAGGATTTGATATATACTTATATTCATTATCATTTGCAAATGCAATATTATCATCTGAGGATTTATTAAATATTATATTATTATTCTTTTCTAAGAAAAATGATGAAGGCAAAAAAACTTTATATGTGATTCCTAATAATTATGATTACTTATTAAATAATAATACTTCTTCTCTAGAAAATGATGAGTTATTTAATGTGTATACTTCTAAGGATGATATAAAGTTAGAGGATACTTCTCTCCTACCAACTTATATTGAAGCAGAGAACAATGAAAATAAAACTACTGCTATTGATTTTAATGAAGAAAAGTTAGAAGAAAATAAAGAAGATGATTCTATTATAGAAAATGAAGAAGAAAGTAAAGTTTATGAAGATAGCATTAAAGATGCTGGTATTAAAATAATTATTGAAGAGATTGATGATGTAAATGATAATAATAATGTATATGAAGATATAGATAATTTAAAACAAGATGATAGAAATGATTTTAATAGTATTATGGTAAATAAGTTAATTAGTGAGATAGATCAATTAAGCCCTCAAGAAAGTAATAAAGAAGATCAAAATAATGATGCTAAAAATGAGGTATCTGTGACAGAGGATTCTTTTATAAATAATAAAGCTAGTGAATTAATTAGTGTAATTGAACAAAGCATTATTAATGATAAATAATAATATTAAAAAAGCGAAGAAATTCTTCGCTTTTTTAATTATAGTATGCTATTTAAAGAAATTAATATACCAATTTTAGCATGATCAAATGTTAATCCACCTTGAAGGTAAGCTATATAAGGCTCTCTTATAGGTGCATCAGCTGATAATTCAATTGAAGATCCTTGAATGAATGCTCCAGCAGCCATAATTACTTCATCGTTATATCCTGGCATTGCCCATGGTTCACATTCAACATAAGAATCAATAGGTGAACCTTTTTGAATTCCCTTACAGAATTGAATTAATTTTTCTCTATCATTAAATTTTATAGCTTGAATTATATCACTTCTTTTATCATTATATTTAGGTAATACTTCAAATCCTGCTATCTCCATTATTCTAGCACAGAATACAGCCCCTTTAAGAGCTTCCATTACTATATGAGGGGCTAAGAATAGTCCTTGGTAAAATTGTCTCATAACGCCGAATGTAGAGCCACACTCCCCTCCTATACCTGGAGTTGTTAATCTGTATGCAGCTTGTTCAACGTATTTCTTTTTACCAGCTATATATCCACCTGTTGGTGCTATACCACCACCAAGATTTTTAATAAGTGAACCTGCAATTAAATCAGCACCAACATCTGTAGGTTCTATAGTATCAATTAATTCACCATAGCAGTTATCTACAAATACACAAACATCACTTCTTATTTCTTTTATTACTGATATTATTTCACCAATTTCAGATACTAAGAATGATTTTCTCCAACCATATCCTGTACTTCTTTGAATATGTACTAATTTAATTGATGGGTCTTCCTTAAGAACCTTTATAATAGCTTCAGTATCGAATTTACCATCTTTTAAATCAACTTGCTTATAATTTACTCCATATTCTTTTAATGAGCCTATATTTTCTTTACCGCTAATACCTATAATGTTATGTAAAGTATCATATGGTGCTCCTGTGATACAAACCATAGTATCATTAGTTCTTAAGTTACCCATTAAGGCACATCCTATAGCATGAGTACCATTTACGAAATGTGGTCTAACTAAAGCACTTTCAGTATTGAAAATTCTTGCATAAACTTTATCTAAAGTATCTCTACCAATATCATCATAACCATAACCAGATGAATTTGTAAAATGCATATCACTTATTCTTTCTTCTTGAAATGCATTAAGAACCTTAAGTTGGTTATACTCTCTTATTTCATCATAAATTTTAAATTGTTCTTCTACATCATTTAAAGCTTGTTTGTATACTTCAAATACACTTGGCTTAATGTTGTATGCTTCCATCATTAACTTTTCTGTTTCTCTTAACATTAAAGTTCCTCCATTTTATAATATTTCATAACTATTATATATAATATAAAACAAAATATAAAGTTTTTACAAAAATAAATTAAAAATTAAAGAAAAAGGAACTGCAATTTGCAGCTCCTATATGTTTTCATTATCAGAAAAAGGTAATGGTTTTGCTGGTGTAATAGTAGTAATTGAATGTTTATATATAAGCATTTGTTTACCTTCACTATCTAAAATTACAGTGAAACTATCGAATCCTTTAACGATACCCCTTAATTGAAATCCATTTACTAAATAAATAGATACAGCTGTTTTGCTTTTTCTAGCATTATTTAGAAAGATATCTTGAATATTATTGCTTTGTTTATTCAATATAACCACCTCCATGGCTAATAACTAATTAGATTTTATATCATTTGTTATTATATTAATTATCTCTTCATCAGATAATTCATCTTTATTTAAGAAAATAGCTCTTGGATCTTTTCTAAACCATGTTAATTGACGTTTAGCATAATTTCTTGATCCTTGTTTAATCATTTCTGTAGCCTCTTCTAATGATATAGAATTTTCAAGATACATTAAAACTTCTTTATATCCTATACCCTGCATTGCCTGCATAAGAGAATTATACCCATTTTCTTTTAATTTAATACATTCATTTAAAAGACCTTTTTCAAACATAATATCTACACGCTTATTAATTCTTTGATAAAGTTTTTCTCTATCCATATTTAATACATAGTAATGTACGTCATATTTACTTTTGTAGAAGTCCTCTCCTGCATTAAAAGAACTAAAAGGTTTATTAGTTACCTTATAAACTTCAAGAGCTCTTATAACCCTTTTTCTATTGTTTGGATGTATTGATTCATAACTTACTGGGTCTATATCTTTAAGCATATTATGAATATAAATATCACCGTGTTCTTTTGCAAGTTCTTCTAATTCTAATCTATAAGCTTCATCATTAGTTGCATCAGTAAAATTCATATTACATGTTAATGCATTTATATAAAGGCCTGTTCCTCCAGTTAAAATAGGGAGTTTATCCTTTGATAGTAAATCATCAATAATAGGTTGTGCCATATTTTTAAAGTCTACTACGGAAAATGGTTTATCTGGTGTAGTAACATCTATCATATGATGTTTTATTCCATCCATTTCTTCAGTAGTAATTTTAGCTGAACCGATATCCATGTATTTATATATTTGCATAGAATCAGTAGATATTATTTCGCCATTTAACTTCTTAGCTAATTCTATCGATAAAGCCGTTTTTCCTACTGCTGTAGGGCCAGCTAATACAAGTATTTTATTATTCATTTTTTTAACCTTCCTATACTATTCGTCTAAACTTTTTATCTAATTCATATTCAGTAAATTTTATGATAATAGGTCTTCCATGTGGACAATTAAATGGATTATCAATATATCTTAAATCAGAAATTAATTTTTCCATTTCCATTTGTGTAAGGTAATCATTAGCCTTTACAGCTGCTTTACATGCCATTGTTGCAATTTTATTTAGTTTTACCTCTACAGTTTTTCCACTTCCTAAATTCTTTAAATTATCGATTATACTTAATAAAAAGTTTCTTGAATCTAATTTTCCTAAGAAGTATGGTACTTCCTTTAATGAAATTGTATTTCCTCCAAACTCTTCTATAACAAAGCCTGAATTAATGAAAATTTCTTTGTTTTCCTTATAACACTCATAATCATCTAAAGATAAATCTATAAGACAAGGAATAAGAAGTTGTTGAACTACTATTTCACCATTTTCTATATCATTAACATATTTTTCATATAGTATTTTTTCATGTGCTGCATGCTGATCAATTATATAAAGTGTATCTGAGTATTCTGCTAAAATATAAGTTTTATTAAATTGACCTATTATTCTTAAGTCTGGAAACTTTGCCTTTTTTACTTGTGATAAACTACCTTCAATCTCTTTACTTTCGTTAATTACATTATTGTTCATAGTAGGAGATGAATTAGATTTATCAGTGTAATCTAAATTAACACTTTCATTTTTTTCAATGTAATTAGTGTTATTAGGTGAAGTGTAAATTGATACATTATCATTTACTGAATTGTTATTAAGATTTTGAAGTTTGTTTTTATTTATTTCCTTTAATCTATTATATAAATCCTCTTCTTTTGCAACATCATGAATAGTAATATTATTGTATATATCATTAATAGATGGTTCAACTTTGTTGTTTTGTATTAATGATTCACTTGTTTCAAAAGTTGATGTAGCTATAGATTGTGTTAAAGGAAGAGGTGTATCTAAATCTAACTTAATTTCCTCAATTTCTTCTACTGGTTCTTTATCTTCTTTTTCAGCAAAGGAATTAAAAATATCTTCTCTTAAAGCAGAATGAACAGAATCAAATACTCTCTTATATATAACTCTCTCATCTTTAAATTTAATTTCAGCTTTTGTTGGATGTATATTAACGTCAATATCCTCAGGATTTAATTCTATAAATAAAACAAAGAAAGGAAATTTATTCACTGTTGAAAATGATTTAAAAGCATTTTCTACTGCAGCAACAATAGTTTTATTTTTTATATATCTATTGTTTACAAAGATACTTTCATTATTTCTTGAACCTCTAGCAATTATTTCTTTACCTATATATCCATGTACTTTTAAATAATCATCTTCGTAATTAAAAGGTAATACATGCTCAGAGATGTTTTTACCGTATATTGTTCTAATAGCATTTAATAAATTTCCATCTCCATAAGTATGAAGAGTTTTTTTACCATTATTAAATAATTTAAATGAGATATTTGGATTACTTAATGCAACTCTTAAAATAATATCATTAATTAAACTTCCTTCTCTAGAAGTAGATTTTAAGAATTTTCTTCTTGCAGGAACATTATAAAATAAATCTTTTACTTCCATATAAGATCCATTATTCATACCAAAATCATTTAAAGAAACTTTTTCGCCAGCTTCTAAAACTAATTCTTTTCCAAAATCACATTCTGCTGGTTTACTTCTAAATATTAATTTTGAAACAGAAGCAATTGATGGAAGTGCTTCCCCTCTAAAACCTAAAGTATTAATGGAGTAAATATCTTCAACATTTTTTATTTTAGAAGTCGCATGAGGCATAAATGCTTTTTCTATATCAAGGTTATGTACACCTACCCCATCATCTATTACTCTAATTGTTGATATTCCACCATCTTCAATTTCTACAGTAATATTTTTAGAATTAGCATCAATTGAATTTTCAACAAGTTCCTTTACTACAGAGGAAGGGCGCTCTACAACTTCCCCTGCAGCTATCTTATTAGATGTATGTTCATCTAATATATTTATTCTTTTCATAGAGCACCTCCTATTTTAGTTTTTTTGCATCTTGAACAATTTTAAATAAAGTATTCATTGCATCTAATGGTGTCATCGTCATTACTTCTATATCAGCAATTTCATTTAATAAGCTTTCTTTACCAATCATATTAAAATCAATTTGCATCATTTCAGTGTTTTCTTTTACTACTATTGGTTCTTTTTCAGTTTTATTTATAGAAGGTATTTCTGTAACTTTTTTATCTTCTATAACTTCAACATCCTCTTTTTCAACAGCAGCTTCTTCTTTAACTTTAATGTTATTATCGTTACTTTCTTTATAGTTATTAAATAACTTATCAATTTCTATTGATTTTTCATTTTCTAATTTACATAAAATATGCTTAGCTCTATCTATTACCTCTATAGGTAATCCTGCAAGTTTTGCTACTTCAATACCATAAGATTGGTCAGCGCCACCTTCAACAATTTTTCTTAAGAATATAACTTGATCATCACTTTCTTTTACTGCAACAGAATAGTTTTTAACACCTTCTATTATTCCTTCTAATTTAGTTAATTCATGATAATGTGTAGCAAATAAAGTTTTACATTTTAAATCACTATTATTAGATATATATTCTATTACTGACCAAGCAATACTTAATCCATCATAAGTTGAAGTACCTCTTCCTACTTCATCTAATAAGACTAAGCTATTTGGTGTAGCATTTTTTAATATGTTTGATACTTCCCACATTTCAACCATAAATGTAGACTTTCCACCTGCTAAATCATCTGAAGCACCAATTCTTGTAAAGATTTTATCACAAACTGATATATTAGCACTTTTAGCAGGAACAAATGAACCTATTTGAGCCATTAATGTAATTAAAGCTACCTGTCTCATATAAGTAGATTTACCTGCCATATTAGGACCTGTAATTAATAATAGTCTATTATCTGTAGTATTAATTTTAGTATTATTAGATACAAACTCACCATTACCTATTACCTTTTCTACAACTGGATGTCGTCCATCAGTTATATCTAAATCTCCATTAGTATTAATTTCAGGGCGTACATAATCATTGTCTACAGCCACCTTAGCTAATGTAGAAAGGGCATCTAATGATGATATTATATTTGCACTGCATTTTAATCTTGGAATTTGAGCTTCAACTTTATCTCTAAGCTCTACAAATAATTCATATTCAAGAGCCATAAGATGTTCATCAGCACCTAAAATCTTTTCTTCTACTACCTTTAATTCTTCAGTGATATAACGTTCTGCATTTGCTAGTGTTTGTTTTCTTATATATCTTCCTTCAGGAATTAAATTATAGTTTGCTTTAGATATTTCAATATAATATCCAAATACTTTATTATAACCAATTTTAAGTGACTTAATACCTGTAAATTCTCTTTCTTTACTTTCTAATGAAGCTATCCATTGCTTTCCGTTTAATTTAGCCTCTCTTAGCTCATCTACCTTGCTTGAATATCCTTCCCTTATAATATTTCCTTCTTTAACAGAAGTTGAAGGATCATCTAATAAAGCTTTTGAAAGAAGCGTTCTAATGTCATCTAATACATCTAAATTGTTATACCAATCAGATAATAAATCAGCTTTACACACTGATAGTTTTTCTTTTATTTCAGGCAATTTCATTAAAGACATATTTAAAGAAACTAAATCTTTAGCATTTACATTTTTATTAGATATTTTACCTACAATTCTTTCTATATCATAAATGTTTTTTAATGACTCTCTTAATTCTTCTGTGAAATAAATATTATTAAATAATTCATCTACAGAATCTAGACGTTTATTTATTTCTTCCTTATTAATTAAAGGCTCTTCAATCCATTTTCTAAGTGTTCTTCCACCCATAGTAGTAGATGTTTTATCTAATACCCAAATTAAACTGCCTTTTTTTGATTTTTCCTTTAAGTTTTCAGTTAATTCAAGGTTTCTTCTAGAACTACTATCTATAGTCATATAATTTACTATGTCATATGATTCTAAAACATTTATATTAGAAAGGCTCATCTTTTGAGTATCTAATATGTATTTTAATAATATTGAAGAGGCAATTTTACTTCTTAAATCTAACCCAGCTACTTCAACTTCACTAAATTGATTTATAAGCTCCTCATCAGTACAATTAAAATTCATAACATTCTTTTTAGTAATTAATGCATTTGAAATATTATGTATTTCATTTAAAAGTTCTTCATTAAAGTTTACATCAACAAGTACTTCTTTTGGTGATATTTTTGATACCTCATCTAAAAGTGTTGTTTTTAATTCTTTAAAGAATGTTGTTTTAAATTCACCTGTAGATATATCTGAAGAGGCTATTCCATAATATCCATCTGAATTATAAATAGCCATAATATAAGTGTTTTTATATTCCTCTTCACCATTATTTTCTGAGTATGTTCCTGGAGTTATTACTTTAATTACATCTCTTTTTACTATTCCTTTTGCTACAGCAGGATCTTCAACTTGTTCACATATTGCTACTTTAAATCCCTTGCCTACTAATCTTGAAATATAGTTAGCTGCAGCATGAAATGGGATTCCACACATTGGGGCTCTTTCTTCTAAGCCACATTCTCTTCCTGTTAAAACTAATTCTAACTCTCTTGAAGCTGTTTTTGCATCTTCAAAGAACATTTCATAAAAATCACCTAATCTATAAAAAAGGATACAATCCTGATATTTATCCTTTATTTCCATGTATTGCCTCATCATCGGTGTTAATGACATATATAATACCTCCGTTGTATTTAAAATGCATTTTCTAGTATTTATCTCATTTAAAGAATAATTTTAAAATGCAAATATGTATAAAATGTATATATAAAGAATTTTTTATTTGCCGTTTGTTTGACGGTTTTTGACGAATTGATTTTTTAGACAAACGCTTTTGACGAATTTCTAAATATAAATTACTTATTAATTGTAAACTGTAAAATTCAATGTTTCAAGCTAAAATTAAAAGGACTAGGCATTTTGACCTAGTCCTTAAAACTTTGGTAATGATGCTATAAATTTAGCATATTGATTTCCATAATTAACAACATTAATACTTGTGTGAGGTTTTAACTTCATTCCCTCTTCTACAGTAAATGGAAGTATCTCTTCTTTTAATGCTTCTAAGTTTTCTTTTTCAGTTCCAGCAATCAAAACATAACTTGCACCTGAACTTTTTAGCGCTATCAATAATTCCCTCATTTGCTTTAAATAATGACAACTTAATATTAATCCAAGTCGATGTCTTCTAAATTCTGTAATATGATTACTTAAAAACCTAGCTGTTGTAGGTACTTGATGTACTTCATCAAAAATAACATTGCATAATCTAGCATCTTTATTATTTTCTCTCATTTGTACTGCAAGCCATATTCTACTTATAAAAAATGTAGTTAATATATCCCTTGTATTTTGATTAGGAAATTTAGTTTGAGGTATATGAATAAATATACTCTTTCCCTCTTCAATCCATTTAGTAATGTTATCTTCTTTATTTATATCTGCTCCTAACATCGCTTTTGTAAATGGATTTTTCTGAAGAATAACTATTCTATTTAGTATTCCAATTATTAAACTTTCTCTAGTTCCTATTATTTTACCTTCTTTATCTCTTTCATGAAGTTCTTCAAGATCATAAAATATATCATCATCTTTTTCAAAGCAATTTAAATATTTTGCATATCTAATAGCTTCATTTCTCTTATCCCATCTTCTAAGAACTAAAAATACATCGTTGATAGTTGCTCCTTGCCTTATAAAAGTAATCATACTCGCTGCATGTAAATAACGAATCATCGGAGCAGTTAATTCACCAGTTCCTGAATCTGTAACAGAATTAATTAAATACTCTACCTGTTCAGCTATAAGATTAGCATAATTTATTCTATCCCAACTATCCATATCTTCAGTAATCATATTACTAACTTCATTGTAAGCTAGTGCTGGTATATAACTTTTATTTCCTAACTCTAATATAACCTTATCCTTATCAGATATTACTTCCTCTATTTCTTTAGAAGTTTGACAATTCTCTATAAAATCTATAACTATATTACTATATCCAGCTTTATAACAATCTTTAACTGTTCTTTTAACTGCAGTTGTTTTACCTGCATTCTGTGGTCCAATAAATACTTTAGATAGAGCCATTACGTTTTTGTCCTTGCTCCAATAAGCAGTAATCTTTTTACCTTGTTTTTCAGCTATTCCTATTCTGACTAATCCATTTTGAAGTTGTTCTGGTATCTCAACTTCCCTAGTATCAATACTTTGTATTTTATATTCATTTTGTAAATCTTTCTGCGGTAATTGAATAAGTTTAGAAACCTCTTTATCGCTTAAGATACAATGTTTAGAAGGTTTAATATAGTTTTCCATTACATCATTGAACAAATTCTCCTGTTGCTTTCTAGTTAGTAATTTAATTACTAAAGAATTATCATTATTTAATCCCTTGTAACTATTAGCTACAGATAACATATTTAGCTTTGCCCTGCTACTATCTAAACTGCTAGATAAAATAGATATTCTCACTTTAAATACTTCAGAAGTCATTTTATAATTAGTTTCTGGTGTTAGCCCTGAATACTTATTAGCCTTTTTTATATCTTCTAAACTGTCTATTTTTAAGTTTATATTAAGTTTATCTTCTTTTTGATCAGTAGTTATAATTCCTAAAATACTTTCTAATAAAAGTAATCTCATTTCTATATAAAGATTTACTATTGCTTCTGCTCCAGTAAAACCAAGTTTTATAAGTTCTTCTCTTTTATCCGTATCATTATTAACTATTTTACCATTCTCATACTGTTTGTATTCATCTTTGGATATATCCACCCAATTACTTCTCTTTGTAGGTTCTATTGCTATATTAACCCTTATAGTTTCATCATCAATTAACATCTTTAGTATACCCATCATGTTAGTGAGAGGATATAAATCCCCTCTGCTAACTGATAAACTCTTAAAATTATAGTCTTTAAGTATTAATTCACAAACTTCTGTATTTTTAAAATTTATTTCCCCTATATTATCAACTTTAGTAATTTCAGCTTTATTCCAAATAGTATCCATTTTATTTTTAATAAGTTCTTCATATTCCTCTTTTACAGATAAATAAAAATTCGCTTGTCCTTTTTTTAATACAATATCAAAGTAAATTTGATTAGGTAATTCATATCCTTTTTGAAAAGAAAATCTTTGTCTAGGTGTTTTATAAATACTAGAAAATACATTAACTAAAGCTATATTGTTATTATTAGTTAAATTGTAATCAGGTACTATTTTATAAATAGTGAATGGATCTGCTGCAGTTTCATAAAATAATTCTTTTTGACTTCCTTTCTTAAGCACCTAGAATCACCTTCAATAACACATAAATAATAATAGATAATGATGATATTTTTGTACCTAACTTCCTTTCTCCTGCAATTGTTATGAATACTCCTATCATGCAAGCTCCTGCAAATACTGGTGTTAATCCAATTAATCCTGCGCCTAAACCACCAAGTATTTTATCACCTATCCATAAAGTACATTCTTTAAGTTTAGATATTAATCCATTCGCTAAATCCTGACCTAGTCCGCCTTCATACAAAGCTATATATATCTTTTCCATAAAATCCTCCTAAAATATTTTTAGACTTTTAATCAAAGAAAAAATTTGAGGAATAAATTGAATACCTACATATCCACCAATAGCATATTTAATAGTCTTTTTACCTTCGTGTTCATTTCCAGCCATCATACTTAGAAAACCTTTAACCATAAAAGCATAACTAAAAGGCTCTGCTAAATCTTTAAGTACATCTAATAATGGCTGTACACCATTAGCTATAGGTCCGGCCCATGCAACTGTAGTCATTCCATTTGCCATTATTAAAGTAACTGCTGCTTGCATAACTGTTTTATCTACATCTATTTGAATTTCTTTAACCTTAGTTGATTTATTTTCTTTAGCTTTAAAGCAATAAAATCCTACTATTTGCATTACTTTTCCCCCTTGAATTTATCTATTAATATTTTAATTTCCTTATATCCAATTGCACATCCAATAACTACTCCTATAAGTAGTTTTAATGCAAATTCCATAAATTCATCTCCTATTTATTAATTATTTATTATTTTTTATAAAAAGTGTCATCTTTTATATATGCCATTGCATACACTATAGCAAAGCGTTGCGATAGTTACTTAGCCTAAGTACACCCTATGAATAAAACCTCTTAAATTAGTTAATACTACTAATAAATATCTAATTGGAGGTCTTATTCATGGGTTGGTTTTTAACTGGTTTATTTTTATATTTGTGGTCTCAATCTTAAAAGTCTATCTCCTAATCTAGGTAGGCTTTTTTTTATTTACTTTTATTAAAATAATCTACTAGTTTATATAACTCATACTCTTCTTCCATACACATTCTGTGTAAAAGAGTAAATTCATCTATAGTCAATAAACGATTTAATTTACTTATAAGTTGATATTCTCTCTTAAACTCCTCTTCTACATAATCATCTACATAGTAATCAGATGGCCTATTTAATATTTTTTCTAATAATTCTTTCATATTTAATCTCCTAAAAATTTGTTATATCAATATCTAAGTCATTATTATTACTTTTATTTTCCAAATCTACATCTTTCTTTTTACCTAAGATATTTTCAACATACCAAGGGTAAAGAATGTTTTTAATTTCTGCACTTCTATCTTCTAAATTATTAAAGTAATCAAACATCATATTTTCTTTAGTTGTATTTTTAAAACTAACATCAAATTTTCTAGCCATATTTTATTATTCCTCCCACATTTTTAAACCTAATTTATAAAACCCTAGTGCATTAGAATAAATTGGATCACTATCTTCTATTACATTATTAAGTCTATTTTTAAAAGCTTGTCCAAAAACTATACTTCCCCCACCTGTTAATGAAATATAACCTTTAGCTGGATTAAATTGAAGCTGTAACTCTTTATATATACTATTAAAATGCCTTTGAAGAATTGGTATAATGAAAGATTTATCTTTATATTCACCATCTAAGAACAATCCCTCCTTTAGTACCTCCTCTCCTTCTTCTAATTTAAATTCTTGAGTATATAACCTATTAATTTCATCAACTATATCTCTATATACATTCAACATCCCAACAGGTATTGTTTTAACTTCTAAAATCTTTTTGTCTTTAAATAAGGATATATCTGTAGTCCTTCCTCCTATATCAACAATTAACAGTTGTTTATTTCCTATCATTTCTTTTTGTTCATTTACTAGGTTGTAATAAGTTGCAGCACCTTCAGGAGCAATCATAACATCAGTTATTAGAATGTCCTTTTTTACCCCTTTATATATAACTGTTTTAAATCTATTATCTTCAATTGTTCTTTTTAAATTCTCTTTATTTTGCTTATATTGCCCTATTGGTAATCCCAAGATAACTTTAAAGTAATTATCATCCTCTTTAGCTAATGCGCTATACAAAAGAGGAATTGTATTATCTTTTCTTGATTTATTCCAATCAGTTGAAAATTCTCCTTCTTCAATAAAATAATCACTTCCATCTATTATGATTTTCTTTTCTTCATCAAATGTATAAATGTCTGAAATTTTACTAATAAAGCTTGTCTTATTGCTAGTTTTAACTGAATAGTTACCAATATCTATTCCTAATATCATTAAAATTTCCTCCTAAATTCTTATTTCTTAATGCTTTATACTTTAATTTATGCTCTATATTTCAGAAAGTTTCCTATTATTTTTAAATATTTTAATTTTTTTAGGAATAAGTTAATAAAAAAAGGTACTTAGAAATTAATCTAAATACCATATTTGTTCTATTTGCTTATTTAATTTTTTTGCGACTTCAAGCGCTTTCTCTAGTGTTGGTCCTGCAGCTTCCCTCTCCCAAGAATAATAAGTCTTTGTATTTACACTTAAATACTCAGCAAATTCCTTAGGCTCCATCATATATTCTCTCATTCTTATTTCTTTCAGTCTATTTTTAACCATACCTCACCTCAATTCTGTCAATTTATTTTGTTAATTTTTATATCCATATATATATATTTTATTCTATGACGTGATTATTTTTCCTTTTTGTTGGTATAATTTAAATAGATAGATATTCATATCCTTTAATAAAGAAATTATTCAAAATAAAACCAGTTACAAATTGCAACTGGTTTTATTTTACTATATTTTAATAACATTTTTTACAAGGTTCATAATTCTTTTGAGCCTCTTCTAATGTTATTTGTCTTGCATTTGCTGGATTAGTATTACCACAATCATTGGTTCTATGATATTTTTTACCCGTTGCAGTTATCCAAACCATTTCAGTAACATTGTTTTGATTTTGTGCAGCTGCTTCTTGTTCAAGCCTCTCCTGTTCTGCTATCCTTGCTTCCTCTGCAACTCTTGCCTCTTCTGCTAACCTAGCCTCTTCTGCTGCTTTTGCTTCTGCTGCAATTCTTTCTTCTTCAGCTTTCTTTTCTGCTTCTTCTCTAGACTCCTTATCGTTAGATAGGTAAGTACCTTTATCACACTCAGTAGAAACACCTTCTCCTGTTGATTTAAAGATTATATCCCCACATTCATCTGATCTATGAATTTCAATGTTTGCACTTTCTAGCTTAGATAAAACCTCTGAGTGTGGATGTCCATAACTATTTTTCCCAGTTAGAATTACCGCATATTCTGGCTTAACCTTATCTAAAAAACTTTGGGTTGTACTATTTTTAGATCCATGATGTCCTATTTTTAATACATCTACATCTTGCATTTTTGATAAAATTTTATTTTCTGTTTCTGTACCTGCATCTCCAGTTAACAAGAATTTATCTTCTCCATTTACAAATAAAGTTACTAATGAACTTTCATTGCTATCACTACCACCAGCTGTATTAAAAAATTGAATATAGCTGTTACTTGTTAGTTCAAATTTAGATTCTTCTAATGGTACTGATGGATTGATACCTTTATTTGCAGTTGCATTAATTACATCTGTATATGTTTGAGAATCTGAACTTCCATTACCAACAAAGAATGCTCCAATTTCAAAATTATTTATTACAGCATCTAATCCCCCACAATGATCTGCATCTGGATGAGTATTTATCAAATAATCTATCTTTTTTATTTCTAAATTATTTAGATAATTAACTACTAATTCTTCATCATCATTATCGCCAGCATCAATTAAAACTGACTTATCATCTTGTAAAATTAATATTGCATCTGAGTTACCAGTATTAATAAAATGTACAGTTGCTTCAGTAAACTCTTCTTCCTCTATTACTGTAGCTGTAGTTTCATTTTCCTCTACTATATCATTCTTTTTAACTACATTTTTATAAGTAGTTGGAGCTTCATAATTTGCAATATTAACTCCAGCAAATATAAATGTACCAATAAATAATGCTATTAATCCTCCATAGTAATTTTTTCGTTTTAGATTTATGTATCTATTAAAAAAGTAAACACCTACTGGAGCGATTACAAATGATGCTATACATAATAATGGTGAATCTAGTGCTAAACTCGTAAAAATTAATGTAAAGAACATCATAATTGTTCCAATAATAAATCTAAACAAATTAAACTTATTATTTACCATTTTATCATCCCCCTTGAATATTTTTCAAATTCATTATAGCATCTAATAGTAATTATTGTAAACTTTGTTGTATAACCTTACAATAAAGTAATATTTATAAAATAAAAAATGCTAGGTACAAAATTGTTAGTACTTAATATTTTCAATTTATTTAAGGCAAGCATTTTGATTATTTTTAAATATATGTATTTTTTTATTCTATAAGATGATTAATTTCCCATTTTATTGTTCATAATTTAGATATATATTGATCTCCTTTTTAATATGAAATAATTTACTATCAGTTGCAATTTGTAACTGGTTTTATTTTATATGTTTATAATATAATAGTAATATATATATTAGTGTATCTATATATATTTGATAGCAGGTGATGCAAAGTAGTTTCCAATCTATGCTTATCCTAAATATCCCTAAAAAAATATTTATATAAAAAATAATCTTAAATAATTATATATTTAATAAGATCATATAATTTAATAAAATCATAGTATGGAGGTAAAATTAATGAGTTATAAAATTAAATACCCTAAAATTAAATACTTTGATAATGAAACAAGAATTCCAAGCTATATAATTATAAAAACTGATTTTGAAAGAATAAAAATCACCTACTCAGATTTTGAAAAGTATACTAAAGAATGTGAGAAAAGTAGCGAGCTCTACGTAAAAATTTCTGGTGAATTTGATGAAATTGCTATATCTATAGATTATTTAATAGAAGCATTTAAACCAAAAGATAGGATTAATTACAAAATAAAAGATAAACTATTACGTGACCCATTAAAAATATCTATGGGCTCTTTAATTATTATAGGATCAATAATATTTAAGAAAAAAAATATAAAAATAAAAAATTTAGAAAATTCATTAGCAGAGATGACTAAATTAGTCAACGATCCATCAAATGCAGGAAGAGTATTACAAAGGCAAAAAAGGTAATATTTTAATAATAATGAAAATAAGTTAACTACAGAAAAACTAAAAGATTATAAAGCAATATTAATTCAGGAAAATACATTTATAGAATGTACGGAGTTTATAAAGGATAATTCTGATTCTATCTATGAAACTCTAAACTCATTAATTAAGAATAAACAATGTTCTTTTAAGGAGCTAAAAGAGTGTCTTGAAAAATTAAATTCTATCCGTAACATTAGTAGAGATTTAAAAGAAAATAAACAAGTAGAAGCTAGTTTAGAAACTATTTGGGATTAATAAAAATATTATTGTAGGATTTGCGGAAGAAAAAAGAAAAGAGTAGCCTCTCCTTTTTAGTGTTGCATTAAAGAAATAGATTACTATTGCTTTTAAAGTAAAAGTGAGTATTAACGAAATTTTTTCGATAATACTCACTTTTTATTCATATGGAAAAATAATGAATTAAAAAAGTATGCACTTGTCCAAATTTTTGAATATAATTTTTAAAAATTTTCATATTATTTTATCCACTTAAATTAATTATTCCTCTATAATAAATCTCAAGGAGATTTGATCGGATTATTCTTGTTACAATAAGAATACTATATTTAACTTTTGAATGTTGCTTTTTACAAAATAAATAAATTAACATATATGTTATTAATGCCGAAAAAATCTGAATTCTAACAGCATTTTCATTGTAACCTATAAATTTTTTGATCCTAAGATTTTGTTTTATCCATTTAAAGAACAGTTCAATTTCCCAACGTTTCTTATATATATTTATAATATCTTCTTTTGATAAATCAAAAATATTAGTTATAAAAGTAATTACTTCATCATTATCATAAAAACACATAATTTCTCTGTATTTATTAAAGGTTAAATTTCCGCCGGGCGTTGAGCCCATTATTACCTCGGTATCATAAATATCTTTATTTATATTTGAATCTAAAAATTTTTCCTCCATTACTATTGAGTTTTTGACTCCACGAGTAACAAATTTAAATCCACTTTCAGTAAGTTGATCATACCATCTATAATCGTAATATCCCCTATCAAATACATATATACAATCTTTGTCTCTAAACATATTATCAATACATTTTCTATCATTAATATTACCCTTAACTATATTTATACGTTCAGGATATTCACCATTAAACATTGTACTGATTTTCATTACTGATTTTTCATCATCAAATTTAAGTGATGGAGCTAATTTTAATGCTGTTACGATTACGCTTGAATCTATGATTCTAAGCGGAGTGAAATCTTTAATTAGTTTATATTCTCCAAAACGACTTTTAGCTTTAGATATAAGATAATAAAATATATCTTCAAAAATTCGACTATCTCTAGATGCATTCTTTCTACTAAATTGAGAAACACTTGGTATATTAATAATTCTTTTTAATTTATTATTATGGGATATTTGAGTCTGTAACTCTCTTAAGCTCTTACAGTTCATAAAATTAGAATAAAGCAATGCATATAAATGTGATTTGGTATCAAAATGCTGACTTCTAAAATCACCATTATATTTTGAAATAACTCTTTCTAGAAAAGTTCCTTGAATTTCCTCTATTAATTTATTAAAAACTAATTTATTATTATTATTATTGAACATAATAAAAACCTCCATGTAAATAGTTTGTGGCAAGACTATTAAATCACATGGAGGTTTATTTTTTTAGTTGTAAATTATTCCTTTAAACTTGGTGTCGTTCGTGTCAACAAACAAGTTTTACTTAGATGCAACACTAAAAGCCTCTCCTACTCCATATAATATTTTCACTCATATATTTTTTCTTTTTAATAGTTCTTTACTCTAGGCAATAAGGTATCTTTCAGTTTTACTCCACATTGCTCACTAAACTTTGCCTGCTCATATCTTGGACAAACAATATTACAATTGCTCAATAAATAAGTAACCGACTTAATTAACTCTCGCTCCTTTTTACTTAAAAATTGTGACATAATAACTTTATTAAATATTTGCACTGAAACACCTGTAATAAAATCCGAAGTTTGTATAAGAATATTTCTTTTAGACTCTTCAAATTGTATTTTATCTATATTATTCATTTCATTAACTAATTTAATATCTTCAGTCCATTTTTCTAAAGCATTACCAAATTGTTTTTGTTCATCATGATAAATTTTAAGATTATCTATATGCCTTAATCTGATTGTTGCAGTTGATGATATTATGTTTAAATAAGCATCTAAATTAGGTAGAAAAATTGTTTTTGCTCCCTTATTAGTTCTATCAACTATAGGCAATAAATTGTCAAAATTTAATCCGATTTCTTCATATTTAATTATATTCTTCTTGACATTATTAATATTTTCTTTAATTTCCTTGCTATTTATTTCTTTACTTAATTTATCTAAGAAATTAATAAAATTACTTTTAATAGTAACCTCATCTCTATCAGAATAACATAAGTTTATAAATTCTTCTAAAATATTTTCGTCTATATTATAAATTCTATTAGCAGCATTTACTTTCTTATCTCGTATATCTTTATTAATACCCATATAAAAATAATATGGGTATATACAATACTCAACAATATATGTAGCTATTTTAAACTTCTTATTTGAAATATCAATATATACTTTGGCATTATATTTTTGTAAAATATCTATTATAGCGCAAGTGAGTTCTTTTTTAAATTTATAATTTGCTTTACCTTTTAATTCAGTTTCAATGCCTAACCCTTTTTGAAAAGAATTTAGGGTTTCCTTTAAATCATTATATAATTTACTCTCTTTATTTGACTCTATACATATAGAACCAAGTGCAAAATAAGGTTGATTTCCCCAATTCCACTTACCATCTTCTATTTTGATATCTCCAGTATTACCACTTTCATCTAAATAAATATTGTAATCCATAATTCCCCTCCAAAATACAATAATAAACATTATTACATATTTTATCTAATATGTCTATTTTATTTCATATATTATAAATACAATATTATTTTTCTATAAGATAAAAAAAGGCTAGTAAGTAAGATTTTGAATTGCCCCATGTCAAGTAGACAGGGGGCAGTTCACTCAATAAGTATCTATCCTTATATTATTTCTTTACAATAACTATCCATATTATAATATTCTTAGCAAAACTATTGAATAAATTTACAGATTTCATATAATTATATTAAGAGGAGGTGTTGTAGTTGAAAAAAGTTTATGTAATATCATGTTATCTACTTAATTATTTATTGTCTTTATCATTATGTTTAACTGTTTGTAGACTTTTTCTTAATACTTTTTTCAATACATTCTATTTAACACATTATTCAAATGTTAATATGTTATTATTATTTATTAATGCCTTAACTAGCTTTATATTAGTAAAAAAATACTACACCCCTATTACTTATTCATTTTTTAATTAGTATAATCCGAAATATTTATAACATTTTCTACACTTTCTGTATTTACTTCTAAAGTGTTACTACTTAAGGATATACTATTATATAGTTCTAATTTTTGTTTTTCTAATTCTAATTTTTCTTTTTCAATCTCAATTTTTTTAAATTCTCTTTCTTGCTCTTCAGTTTTTAATTGAGAAGTAGTTTTTCTCCAATCATTAATAAAGTTAAGAATTGATTTAAGTACCTCCGGACCGTATTTACCACTACATATAGTTGCTACAATACTTGCTAATGATCCCAATAGCGCTGGGGAAGTTAAAAACTCTACAGCATTATCTATTATAAACTGAAAGTCTCCAGGAGAGTTCAAATCTACCTTACCGGTTATTCTAATGCTATTATCTTCAATTTTTAAAACTTTAGATACTCCATATATAAATTCAGATAATACTAATGTGTCTATATCTTTTTTCGTTTCAATAGGTATTACTAAATTTAATTTATTATTCCATACATATAATATAAAAATACTTCTTAATATAAAATCTGAATAATCATTAATTTTACTTAGACCATGATAAGATGCTAGAACCCTATATAAATTCGGGTTCATTCTTTCACCCTCAATAGTTTTTATAACTTTAATTTCCCTTCTTTTTTTATATGGACATATTACTTGTGTTCCATAATCAATGCCTGAATCAATTCTATTTATTACTTCAATTTCTTTAGAATAATCCATATCTGATTTTTCATAATACTTACCTACTTCTGCAAAAGTTATTTGTTCATTATTAGCACTAGGGATCATTACTATATCCCCATCTTTAATTTCTTCTACAAATCTTCTACACTTATTATATATTTGCCCAGCCTGTTTTGTCTTATATTTTTCTAAAATGTCACTTTTTAACTTTTTTTCATCCTCTTTAGTTTTTGTTCTTTTCAAAACATTTTCATCAATTGTATTCCAACCTAATGCTATAAATGATTTCGAAATATACTCATTATAAAAGAATCCCCTTTTAGTTCTCACAAGCCAGAAATTCTTTTTATTATCAATATTTACTACATTTAATATATTCAACTTAACTCCTCCTATTATGTTTATATTCCATCAAATATATGCTATAATAGAAGTAAGTTTAATAGAATATATTTGATGTTTGAACTCGTGTAGATTACTAGTCGTATTTCGAGTTCTTTTTCTTTTATTTTACAATAAATATGGTAAATCTGTCCACTTTTGTTGTCACTTTACTATTGATTGTTAGCTTAATTAGACTTATACTGTTAAATTATATTTAAAATTAAATATTAGGAGGAAACATGTATGAATACGGTAGAGCTTTTAGCTTTACTTGCTATGTTGGTAATTATACTATTAACATTTGTTATAATTTTAGTTGCTTTAATTATAGCTTGTAAGTAAAAAAGTAAGTTGTATGGTAAGCTAATATACCTTACAACTGAATCTACTAAAATAAAAATTAATAAAATTAGTTGACTCCATAAAATAAAAAAGGCTAGTAAGTAAGATTTCTCCTACCTACTAGCCTTAAATAATTATAAATTTAATAATTTTCTCCAAGTATTTTGACCAACAATTCCATCAGGTGTTAATCCATTATCTTTTTGGAACTTTACAACTGCATTATAAGTAGCTGTTCCAAAATCTCCATCTGCGCCATGTTTCCCTAAATCATAACCTAAACTTATTAATTTTTCTTGTAATAGCTTAGTTATGTTTCCTTTAGAACCTTTCTTTAAAGTTGGGCAACCAGCTAATGTATTTTTACCAGCTATATTATCTACAACTTGATTGGAGTAACCTTGCTTATTACATTCAGCTTGAAGTCTTGCCACCCAATCATCTGTTGGTTGTACTGGTTTAGCTTCAATAGTTTCATTAACTGTTGGTTTCTCGATTTCATTTGATTTATATGTTTGTCCTGTCAATCCTTCCGCTATTGCAATAGCTATTGCCTTAGCTCCAACTTTATTATATAAATCGCAATCATTTTTATTGCTAATAAAGAAACATTCAACTAATAGTGCTTTTGCTTTTGTATTTTTTAGAATGTATAAGTCAGTTCTAACTTTTACTCCTCTATTATAAAACCCTAACTCTGAAATATTCTTAGAAATTGAATGAGCTTCTGGTTTATTATCTGCATATACTAAAGTCTCAACTCCATTTGCAGATTCTTTACTATAACAATTTGCATGAATATCTACATACCAATCATAACTGCTGCTATTAGCAACTTGAACTTCTTCCACATAATCCTTAGCTGATTCTGAATTAAGAACTGTAACAGTATGTCCCATTTCTCTTAATACTATATCTAATTCCTTTACTACTGCTCTATCAACTACTGTTTCATCTAAAACCCCTACTGCTCCTTTATACATTGGATGTCCTGCACTTACAAAAAAATTCATTTAAAATCACCTTTCCTTATATATATTTTTATAAATTAAAAGAACAGGATTACTCCTGCTCTTTACTTAACTCTTTCTTTTCTCCATCTTTAAGTTGCACTAATGCTTCTTTAAGCTTTTCTGGTATAGGTAATCCTAATCCAGCACAATTTTCTAATAAGCTAATACCTTCGTTTGCTATGTAGAAATAGCATATAAGAGTTCTAAATACCCATGTTCCAGTATTTAACAATCTATCTAGTAATACTGCAACAATTAAAACAATAAATATAACTGTCTTTCTAGCAATTCCTTTAAGTCCTATATCGCTAGATACTTCTTTATTTATCCATGCTCTTAACACTCCTGTTGCATAATCGAATGCCATAAATAATACAAGAACAATAAGAGCTGTATCCCATGTACCGAATAACCAAGTTACCCCCGTTCCTATTGTTGCAACAATAATTTTAAAATAGTTTAATAAATTTTCCATACTCTTACCTTCCTTTTCTCCAATCGCTTGGAATTTTAAATATAATAAAAGAGCCTTTCAGCTCCTAACTTTTCCAGGAATATATTTTTTATTTTTTTCACATAATATTACTGTGGATTATTTTCATACATAATAAAGTAGGTTGTTTTCTGCTACTACCAACATTAACAACTTATTTTCTGATAATTTATCTCAATCAGAATAAGGATAGGAATAATAACTCTAAAATAATAAGAAGAAAACTTAACCGTATTTAAAAATAATAATCTTAAAATCAATTCACTATTATGACTATCCTTATTTTTTTACGAACAATAATAATCAATTGTGAATTATTTTAGTGTAATATTGATACATATCCTGTTGACGTCATTTAATTCACCTCTAAAATAAACTCCACCATTTTCGGTTATTTCCACAAAGCCAATCTTAGAACTATTATCACTTTGGTTTCTAACATAGCAAGGGGATATTATAGTCTTTTGTGGTCTAAAGTTTTCAGGCAATACGCAAATTAACTCATCTACTCCCCCTTTTATGTACCCCCTAACAACAATTTCATCATCTAAACTTTTTAAAACATATAATTGTACATATTCTGATGTAGATTCATCTGAAAAATTTTTCCATGAATTTTGAAACTCTGTTATATAATATGGGGATTTTTTGACACTTGTAAACTTAGATAAGAGTATATGAGTGTTATAATCTATAAATTCTAAACCATAATATCCCATTAACTTTGTTGCTGAAGTTTTAAAAGTCACGCTATGCCACCCCTTTTTAGGTATAAGAATAAATTTATCTTCGTTTGTTAATCTATTACTGAATATAGATGTTGTTGACTCTATCATTATTTTATTATTCGGGATAGATCTCTTATCCTTTTCAACCAAATCACTATTTGAATACAATGACTGTTCTACTTCATAATCCAATATTACATCAACTGAACAATTATCATTTATAAATATGCTAGGATATAAAACTAAATCATCTTCATTTGTATAAAAAGGTATTGTTATACTGGAGTTTTCAAAAAAGATACAAGATCCTTTAGTAGTATCTATTTGACTAGGTGTTGGATATTGGTCATTTTCAAAATACCTAGCATTACCAGTTAGATAAATATTATCTTGATTAGGATAAGTACCAATCTTACTTCCACTTGTTACAATATTTTTTTCAAATCTACTTAATAAACTTCCGCAAATTCTACTTGCATGTACTGAATATCCTTTAGTGTTGTAATGAACTTCATCACTAAATATATCACCACTATAATTCAACATTGTTTCATCACCACGAATAAACGGACAATTATATTTTTTTGCCAATCTTTCTAAAGCATTGTCAAAAGTAAAAATATCTACATCATTTGTTTGATTCCTAGGTGGACTTATTATTACAACCGCACTACCTCTAAGGATTTCCCTAGCAATCAATTTCTCATAATGCTCTATAAATTGTTTTACATCTCCTTTATAATTAACCCAACTTGCTCTACTATCGTTTGTTCCATATTGGAAAAAGCTTAAATTTGCACCACTTGGTATAGTCCATCTATTATAAGCACCTTCAACAAAATCTCCACAATAACCTCTTGTAATTACATTTACTTTTCCATTTCCCAAAGCAGTATTTAAATATTTTTGTAATGCTTCTGGGTAAGTAACACCAGCTCTTGTTTTGTCACTTCCATTACTACTACCATTAGGTAATACAGTTGTGTCAGCCACTCTTTTATCTGCACTTACTTGGTCTAATCCGTAGGTTAAACTATCACCTTGACAACAAATAGTTTGTGTAATCCCTTTTTTAATATTTTTAAAGAAATCGGCTAATAATTTAATTTGTTGTTGTTGCAAATATTCTAAAGAAAATATTTGCAAAGGCTTTATGTTATTGCCAACCGTACCGTCACTTATATACATTCCATTCTTAATATTATCCAATTGCGAACCTAACTCTTGTATATTTTCTTCAAGTTCAGGTACCTTTTTTGCTTTTTCTTTATAATTATCATATTCAGAAAGTGAAGCCAATCCATTTAAAAGAGCATTAAATTCATTTGTAGAAACGATAGAATTTTCACTGTTTATACTTTTATCAACCTGTAATTCAAATATACTTGATGTTATTTTTTTATCATTTTCAATTATCATCAACTCTATTTTTACAATTCCTGCTACAGCTAAAACTTGATTTGTAAGTTCGAGAGTGCAATGTCCTGTATTTTTATTATTAATTATTAAATCATTGAAAACTTCAGTACTATCCGGTTTCAACATATAAGCCCTAACACTTCTATTTTCTAAATTAAAGGGCATAGATCCATCTAATAACTGAAAAAGCAAGAATCTACTTTTTGTATCTCCTTGCTTTGCTTTTATTTTTTCATATAGATTTTTATTTATATCTAATTTAATTACTTTAGTTATCATTATTACACCTCGCAATTAACTCTAAAATCTTTAACTGCTTTATCATAAGCTTCTTTATTTTTCAAATATATTTCTTCATTGAAAACTTGAGGTGAAGGATAACTATATAACTCATTATTCTCTTTAATTGCGTATGCAATTAATATTAAAACCTCACCACCATTAATAATATCGGTTTCTGTTATTGTTAATTTCTTTTCTGTTCTAGTATCATTTTTTATATTCATTTTCCATCACCTTCTTATTTATTTATTTTTAAATTAATGCTACAAGCAGTTATATTACTATAATCACTTCCGTGCGTTGTAATACTATTTATTGTGCCATTTTTAATACCATCTACAATAGATTTTGATAGAGTAAAAGTATTAGTTTGTCCCCAGGATAAAGTTCCGACATAAGTCTTATTGTAATATGACGGTGTACCACTTGCACCATTACAACTAGAACCACCTACGTAAATCTTCACTCCGCTACTAGAACCACCTGAATTTGCTCTGGTTAATGTAATTGTAGCTCCATCTAGAACAGTTCCTCCATTTAAAAAGCTTCTTATAGCTGATAAATCAAAGAATAGGTGTCCTGCTTTATCACCATAACTACCATAAACACCACTTTTACATTCTCCTACTTTCCAATTACTCCATAAATATTGATAAGTAGCCATAGATGTTATCGAAAAGTCTTTATAAGTATTTATAGTTGGTGGTATAACTGGAGCATAAACTGTACTCGCAGTTTCAACTATTGTACTAATTTCTTTTATAGTTCCACTAACTTCCTCCAATATACCTTGTTGCCTTATACTGTTACTATCATTTTCCCCTATAGTTACTAAAGTACCTTCAAATGCCCTTACTGCTTTAGTATTACTACCTCTACAACTACCGGATAACCATACTTGACCACCTCTAACACCCAAAGCAGAATAAGCTTTACAAAAATCTATATTATCCATTTTTCCATGTGAATCTTGGACATGAATTCCATATGCAGACGTGTCTGTTAATAACGATGATAATTCAAACTTTGAACAATTTATTACTTCAATTCCATTTGTAGCTTGTATCATAAACCCATCTTTGCTTTGATAACTCGTTCTACCACCGTAAACTGATACCCAATTTGATATATTTCTTAATACTACACCATAATCATTTTCAGTTTTAAGAATAAATTTATTATTAAATCTTATATCAACTTTCCCATTACCACTTAATCCTGTTAAATAAAAAAGATCATTAACTACTCCTTCTGTAACTACATAAATAAATAAATCTTTATTTATTATAGGCATAGACTGCACATACTCTCGTAATTGATTAAAATCTGTGAATGGATAGTCTATTGAACCATTTCGTATAATATTATTTGAATTATGGTCTACATATAAATTAGAATCCCCTATATACACATTTTCAATATTTTTAGCAAATACTTTATCCGCTTTTAATTCAGTCCATGATTCTTTGCTTGCTAATGATGCAATAATTTCATTATTTTCATCTAGAATATAAAATCCTTCATTGTCAATTCTTGTTCTTGTGTTACCTTCACTGTGAGTTACTTCTAAATAATCATCATCTATAGATAATGCTAAATTACCATTAGCACTCATTATAATACCTGTTTTTATAAGAGCAGCATTTAATTCGCCTGTTGTTATACAACTAGCATTGATTTTTCCGTCTATTGTAATTGCTAAAGTGTAAGGGCCATTGTAACCACTTTGACTAAAAGCTACATTTTGTTATATTCCAAGCTCTTTATCCTGGACTTCTCCGCTTTTCAACGGAGTATCGGACTATCTCTTCATCTTCAACTTTACTTGCTAAGATGTTCGGCACTCGTGGGCGAGATTATTGTTTTGCTACTCACTCGCCTAGTCTCTAAACCTTCTAGTTACTTTTATGCACTTCACTAGCTTGGATTGGGATTGCCTTATTTTTTATAAAATCATTATATTGTTCTAAAGTATTATCTCCATAACCATATTTCTTATGAAATTCTGTATGACATTTATTACAAAGAGTTATTCCGTTATTTATATCAGTTCTTTGTTCTTTGTGTGTATTATAAGAATTTAAATGATGTGCAACTAATATTTTACCTTTATCATAACCGCAACATTGACATATAAAGTTATCTCTTCTAAAAACACCCAATACAAAACTTCTATAACCTTCATCATATCTATTATGTTCTCTATCCTCTTCTGTAAGTTCATCTTTCCAATGAGGACTATTTTCACCTCTAATAGAATATAACTTCTTACCATAAACAGGATTGTTAGGTCCTTTTAAAAATTCACTATTAAACTTTCTAAAACATTCTCTATTGCAAAATTGATTTTTATGCTTTTCTAGTTTGTATTTATATACTTTTATTTCTTTTCCACAATGAGAACATTTAGTTGTAATTAAAGCATTTTTCCAGTTATGAGAATTTTCTCCGTTCATATATTCACTCATATATTTATTAGCACATGATTTTGAACAAAAACTATTTTCATTTCTTTCTGCATGACTTCTTTTACGTTCTATTAATTTTCCGCAATAGTTACAAATAACTTCTTTTCTATTTTTATGACCTTCACCCGCACATTGTAAAGAACAATATAAACTATCTTTTTTATGAGTTTTATATTCTTTACCACATATAGAACAAGTCATTTTATACTTTTTATTGTTTTCGGTTATACATTTTTTACACACACCTGTATATCCATCTTTGGAACTTACCTTTTTATAAAATTCATTAATCTCTTTGATTTCATTACATTTAGAACATTGTTTAACGTATGACATAATGCAACCCCCCTTTTGTTAATTCCGTTATATCATACTTTTAATGATTTTTAAATATAAAAAACTTAGGTTTCCCCAAATTCACCGAATTTATTTTTCTAATTATTTCTAATTAGCTGACCTAGTTTGTTAAGCCATTTTTATTCATCCTAATAACATTAATAGCACTTTCTACATTAGGAGAATCCATTATTAATATTTCATTTTTTCTAGCAACTACATATGAACCTTTAATACCTGCTTCAATTAATTCAGTAGCTTCTTTCATACTCTTATCAAGAATATCTTGCCATGTATTGCCTCCAAGTTGTTCTATAACTTTATCAACAGTAGATTGTATTTTACCTATACTAGAGAATACATTTGTTTTAACATCTCCTAAATCAAAATCCTCATAGCAATCTTTAATATTATTGTATTTATTTGCAGTCATTTTAAGTTTTACATTAAACCCGTATTCTTCTAAATTAGCAGTAACAATATCGCCTTGAAATATTCTTTCGTTTAGTTCAATTCCTTTATATTGATCAGTTTTAGTTAAATCAATTATGCTTACTCTTAAGTTGCAAGTAGGTTTATCTATGTTAGAATTATTATATAAATCATCACAAGCTTTTCTAATAGCTTCATATACTTCTTCTAAAGTCTCATATCCTTCTTCATCATAGTTGTTTTCAGAATACTTATACTTTATATCATCGAATTTAAATTCTTTTATACGAGGCTCTGGATAGTTGTTAACCAAAGGAGAATAATAAATACCTTCTGGCAAAGTTAATCCATCATAAGTTATAGGATTTATACCAGTAACTACAGATGATATATCAATACTACCTTCCATATCAGTAAGGTTTTTACCTATTAAGACTTCAACACCTCTATCTTGGCCTACGCTAGTATTCATAGATATATTGAAGTTATCTAATACTAAATAACCACCCCATCTATTAATAAAGCAATTATCATCACTACCAACTAATGAGGTAATACCATTCTTTCTTACCATTCTAGCACTAGCAACCGTATCAATATTGGATGTTAAATTATATTTACTATTAAATACTGTACCACCTTGTATTTGTTTAATTGCAGCTCTACCACTTTTTTCAACTATATTAATATCTTGAATAAAATTATTTTCAAAATCAAAGGCTATATGTTGTCCAGTAGTAGTTATATATTTCTTATTTTTCTTATTCAATTTTAAAATTCTAAATAATTGCAGTCCTTTTTCAGTAGGTAATTGTAAAATCATTCCTTCTTTAATAGATTCAGATTTATCATAATCTTTTTTGAATTTAGATTCACTTACCCACTTTCCATTTTCACCCCAACTTGTATAAGAACTTATAACAATATCATCTAAAACTTCTACTCCATCATGAGAAAAAATAGTTTCATCTGCTTGAAATAATGTAATCATACTATCCACCTATAGTTCGGAGTTATAACTATCTTAGTTATATTTCCATCCCAATTTATATTATTTTCTCCTACTTTTAGAACAGGAAAATTACCTATCTTTTTAGAATTTTGATTTTCTAAATCTTTATAGCTTCTTAGCTTAGTACTATCTATAGTTATATAACCCTCTACGCCTTTTAATATGACTTGTTGTTCATTTATTAGTAAGTTTATATCACCATCACCAAAAACAGTTATAATAGGCTCGGATTCTTTGCTAGCATAATTATAAATAGAAGTATCTTTTTGAGTTATTATTACCTCTTCATTATCAATGCTATATCCAAAAGGTTGACATCTAAAATTAATAGGAAACTCATACCAATCGCCATATTCATTATTTTTAAATATTTCATCTATTGGAATTTCACTTACTATTTGCATATTGTAAAATCTATCGGGGAAATTAGAAAAAATCACTTTCCCGTCTTGTAGAAAAGTGATTAATTCATCTGGGTTTTCACCATTATAATAAACTTTACAGGTTTTTGTTGTAGGTTCATAAGTTTCATCACTTACAGTTAATGTTCCATCTCTACCTAAAACAGTAACTTCTTCAACTCTTTTCTTAGGAATAGTTATAGAAGGTAATTCCTTAACAACTACTCCATGATCTAAACTACATTCATTGTTTATAATAAAAAAATCTTCCATAGTTACCTCCTATATTCTCCTTACTTCTGTATACTCGCTTATTTCTTCAATAATTTCCCTTACATCTGTAACTCCATTAACTTCTACACCACCATAATTGTTGTTAATAACATTATTTAACTCTTTACTATCAATTGCTTTTTTAACTTCATCAAGTTTAACTATCATAGTTCTTAATAAATCACTTGAACTTTCATTAGATAATTGTTTTGATTGCATTCCTTTAAGTATTTCTTGTGTTTGTCTAGCATTATAAACAGTTTCTCCACCTTCCATATTAACTAATTGCCTACCTGTTGCAAGAGTGGCTATCCCACTACGAGATACTATCAACTCTGGACCATACTCCGCTACAGTAGCTAACCCTGTCATAGCATTATCTGTTCCTGTTGCATACATGGTTGATCCATTATAATAAGGCTTACCAGAAGAAGTATATTGAACACCAACTATTACCTGTTTGTATGATTGAATGTTATCAATATTTCTTTGAACTGCTGATGCGGTTCCATTATCAGTTACTATTATATTTGCTTTTTTACCATCAGTACTTTTCACTTCTTCTCTTGTATTCTTTAATTTTCTAATAACTTCATCTGTATTATCTCCAATATTAATAGGATTGCCATTAACATCTAATATAGCCTCTACAACATTTCCATTTGCATCAACTACTTCATCAAGCTTGCCTATTATTTCTCCACTTGCATTAGAAATGTTACCTTGAGCATCAATATAAGCATCTCCCATAATTAAGCAATTCGATAATACTCCTGCCGCAGTTTCACTCCATGCAGCTACTTCATCTCTTAATACTGCTTCATCCTCTTTTGACATAGCTGCAACATTTTGAGTATTTAAGTCATATACCCCTTTTAATTGTCCTGTAGTTGCATCTATACTCACATAAACATCTTTCCAAGTTCCTGTAGCAGTATCATAAACCCTTTTATAACCACTTTCTGTTACTTCAGCAATACCTTCATAATGATTTCTCATTTGTTCATATTCTTGATAATTAGCTAAATCTCTTCTTGCAATTTGTTCACCAGTATACCTGTTAAATATATTTGCTAATTCCTCATTGTTTTGAATTGAATAATCAACGTTTGCATCATATTTTTCTTGATTTACCCTCAACTCTTCTGCTTTAGCTGCTTCTAATCTATTAATAGTATCATCAACCTGTCTCTTTTCTTCTTCAGTTAAAATATCATAGTTTTGTTTAGCAAGATTTATCAAAGTATCATAGTTTGTTTGGGTTGCTAATTGCTGTTCTTGATATTGCTCATATCTTTGTTGTAGTAATTTAGTAGCATTTTCTGCATCCATAGTCGAAACTCTATTTTGGAATTCTTGTGTAGCATATTCAATTTCATATTGATTACTAGCTTGACATTCTAACTCTAACTGTTTAATTTGCTCATAATAATTTCTAATAGCAGCTTCTTCTTCGGGAGTTAAGTTTCTCCCCTCTGCTCTAGCATTATTAATAATATTATTTATTTCGTTTTGTAAATTTTGTGCTTCTTCTTTTTCTTTGCTCCCTCTATTATTCCAATATTCAATTAAGGATTGTTCAGATTCATCAATAACACCGTCCATACTGAAAGCTTCTCTAATTCCATTTCGAACTTCTGAATATTTACTATCAATAGCTTCTATACAACCATCTAAAGCGCTATTAACTCTTTCTGATAAGGTATTAGCTTCTTCTTCAGTTATAACTCCATCAAAATTAATTTCATTTAATGACATATTAAAGTCTTGAATGTCTAATGTCATTTCCTTTACTGAATCTTGAAATTCTTGACTTATATTTTCATTAAAATCTTTATAAACTAAGCCCATTTCTATTAATTCATCTTTGGAATAAGTGGTCATTCCTGTTAAGTCGGCCATCATTCTTTCCATAAAGGACATTTCTTCTCTTGATACTGCAATAGATTGGTTAGCTGCATCTGTTGCTTCATGCCACGCATAGAATCCTGTTCCTACTGCTGCTAATGGCAAAGCTACTGCTCCAAGAGAAGCAACTAATCCACCTCCAGCTAAAGATGTAACAGTACTAACTAAACTTATTGTTTTTCCTATACCTGTTACAAGCTTTCCCCCAACCATCATTAATGGTCCAATAGCTGCAACTGTAGCTCCTATACCTGTTATAGTTTTTTGTGTTGCTGGTGGTAAGTTATTAAAAGCGCTAACCATATCAGTTATCTTATTTACACCTGTAGTCAATGCAGGTATTAAATTTTCTCCTATAGCGATTCCAGCACCTTCTAAAGCAGACTTTAATTGTGTTACTTTTCCTTTAAGATTATTTTGCATTGTGTCTGCCATCTTTTTAGCAACACCATTGCTTTTATCTATTGCACCAGTTAATTTATTAAAATCTGTTTCTGCAGCATTAACTATAGCTAATAATCCAGACATACCTATTTTACCTGCAATAGCTTCTGCATTACTTGCTTTCTGTGCATCAGTCATATCAGCAAATGCTGCTCTTAAATCAACTACAACATCATTAAGATTTCTCATAGAACCATCACTGTTTTCTACTTCAATTCTCCATTTATCAGTACTCTTAGTTGCTAATTCAACTCCACCTTGTAATCCTAAAAGTATTTGCCTTAACGAAGTACCTGCTTGGCTAGCTTTAATACCCGAATTAGCCATTAAACCTAATGCAACTGCAGTATCTTCTACACTATACCCCATCGCTCCAGCAACCGGCGCAACATATTTAAATGACTCTCCAAGCATTGCAACATTTGTATTTGCATTACTACTAGCAGCTGCTAATACATCTGCAAATCTAGCACTTTGGTCTGCACTTAATCCAAATGCAGTCATGGCATCAGTACAAATATCACTTACTAATGCTAAATTTTCTCCTGAAGCTGCTGCAAGGTTCATTATTCCATCAATACCATTAAGCATATCAGTAGTTTTCCAACCGGCCATTGCCATATAACTAAAAGCTTCACTTGCTTCTGTAGCACTAAATTTAGTGTTAGCGCCTAACTCCTTAGCTTTTGCACTTAATTGCTCCATATCACCTGCAGTAGCACCAGAAATAGCTTGTACTTTTGACATTCCCTCTTCAAAGTTAGCTGCTACAGTTAATGATGCTGCTCCTGCTGTTACAAGTGGAACTGTTAATCCAGTTGTTAGTGTTGAACCAACACCAGTAACAATTCCTCCTAAAGCTTGTACTCTAGTACCAGCCTCTTGAGTGTTATCAGTAAATGTAGATAACTGTTGCTTCGCTGTCAATAATCCTGCACTATATTTGCTATAATCAAGTTCTAAATAAGCTACTGCACTTCCTGCATCTACACTCATAATCACCCTCCTTTCTATAAATTTGGGCATAAAAAAAGAACCACCTAAATTTAAGTGATTCTTTCATTTTTACTCTATATCATATTTTTTTCTAAACTCATTTTCCAAACCAATAGATTTATAATAACCTTCATTTGTTTTATCATTCTTAATTCTTGCTTCACAATACTCTATCAAAGGCTTATTAATCTCTATTAATTCATTTTTAATTTCTGATGAAATATTTTTATCATTTTCTATGATTATATTTAAACTTTCTAAAGCATGTATTCCATCATCATAGCTACTTTTATTAATTTCACCAGTTTCATTCTCGCTAAATGATGTTTTCACTATATAATTTCCTATCCCGCTTTTAATAGTTAAGTAATTTAACGCTATCTCATTCTCATTTATTAAATTTACTTCTTCTTGTTTTTCCTGGCTGTTACACCCTAATAATAAAAATATAGATAATATTAAACTTATAATTGTTATTCTTTTTTTCATGTTATCCCCCTATAATACATAATAATTAATCTTATTATATACTACATTGGTATAATTTTACTACTTATATTTTTCTAAATTAGCTTTCATTTCATTAATAAGAGATGAATTATTATTTGCTTTTTCAACTTTCACCTCATCCTTATCGCTCCAGTTAGGTTCTTTTAACCAACTATCTTCTAAATGGACTTTGTCAGCTTTCTTTACCTCTCTCTTAGTTTTCATAGATAAAATATATTCACAAGCTTCATCAAAAATAAAAGCGAGATACGAATCATTTATATTCATTATCTCACTAGGCCTTTGATTGTACCTTTGGCTTATTCTTAGTATTCTTAATATTTTCTTGCTTTGCACGAAAGGATGTAAGTGCTTTAATACCTATTTGAGTATAATTATATATCTCAAGTAATTGAGCATCTGTTAACTCTAATCCTATTTTCTCTAAATCATCATAAGTAGGCTCTACCATAGCAGTTTTAGCCATTATAGTAAGCAACTCTTTTTGTTCTTTCATATTAATTACATCTTTGGTAGTCTTAGCACCATTAAATAATATATAAGCTGCATTTAGTAATGGATTAGGTATGTCTCCATTTGCAACTAAACCTAACATACTAGGTCTTTTTAATTTACATACAAATGGTTCCTCTCCCCATCCTATTAACTCTACTTCTTGTCCTTCTGCTATTTTTTTTAAATCCTCTATACTTGTAACTGCCATACTTTATTCCTCCTATTAAACCGGTAATTCTTCTAAAAACTCTAAATTATAAGGGGCTATACCTTTTTTAACTCTACTTGAGATTGTATAAGCAGGTGCCATAAATTCACCATCTTTAAACGTAAATGATACTGGCTTTCCTTTACACCCTTTAAATGCAAAACATTGATATCCTAATGTTTCACCATCTCCATCTTTTTCCTCTGTATAAATTTTTGTAGTAAACTTAACTCTATTAACTACAGATCCTACAGCTGGTGGATTATATCCTGTTACCTTTAATGATTCTGCTTCACCAGTTGTTACAAGTTTTCCTCCATCTACAATAGCTAATACTTCTGGCACCATAACTACCTGAGTTAAATTTATATCTGAGCCATACTGTATATCCTCAGTTCTATTTGTAGCTAATATAGAATTTTTTACTCTAAGTATAGTTTCGCTCCCTTCACTTACTACTGGTGAATATGTAGCTTCTGATGCAGTATCAAACCTATAAGTTTTTGGTGAATCCTCTTCTGTTACAATCTCAACTCTAACAATATTGACTATAGGTTTTTCTGTTAACTTTTCTATTGCCATTCTTTTCACTCTCCTAATTTAATCTAATATATTTTTCATACATAATTGAAAAAGTTAATGCTTTCTTATCATTATCTGTTACTATTCCTGTTTCATTGCCTGCATATCTAATTGATTTAAATTCTTTTAATAAATCAACTATTTGTTTTCTGAAATCTTTAATTTTTGTAAATCTATTTTCAGGAATAAAAAAAAGGATATCTATATATCCCTTTCCTACTCTACCATTTGAACTATTTACTCCATCATCTTTTAAAACAACATAAGGCTTTTTACACTCTCCTTGGTGCTGTCCTACAAAGTAAACATCTATTTTGTTATCTTGTAGATATTCAAATAATTTAACTATCATCTAATCACCTTAACCCATCCACTTAAAACTTGCCCTGACCACTTTTGAATAGTTGGCCATAAGATTGCATTACGCTTTTCGTGGCATAATTCTAAGTATTTAAAATGAGGTGTATTTCCCCTTAACCTAATTTCCATAGACTTTCCTTTACTAATAACTTCAGTATCCATAGTTTGTCTACTGTTACCGGTTCTATCAGTCCAAGGAGCATTTGCTTTTGCATCATTAATCATTTTCATACCAGCAGTTTCAGCATATATGCGTGTTCCTTGTTGAACTTTTAATTCCATTTCTGCTAAGCCTTTAAATAATCCAGTAGCATCTAATCTAATTCCCATAATCATACCACCTTTAAATCTAAATCCAATGGCAATTCCATTAATGGATATATTTCATCATTATCTATAATAGTATCTTGATTCTTTATAAGATGATGTTTATTTAATTGGATTAAACAATAAACTTCTAAATTCTCACCTGGATCAATAATTTTATAACATTTGTTATCTATGAAAATAAAATCAGTTGTTCTAATGTTCTTAGAAATATCATTAAAATCTACTAAATAATTTTTATCAGCTTGTTCTATATTAATTCCAGCATTATCTATTGTTATACCTAAATTTTTTGTAGTACTTTTAGAATAAAATACACCTTCAAGCTTTCCAACTATGCAATACCCTGCCTTTTCATTATAATTATTTAATACTTCCCTAACTACATACCCTGCGCTTGGCATCTGTTTTATAGCTTGTTTTACTTTTTCTCTGAGATATTCCTTACTTAATGCCATATCAACACCTCTTTAGCCTATTAATATATCCACTACTAGATGTAGTTAAATTATTTTTATTAGCTAATTCAATTGATTTTTTAGAATATCTTTCAGCTAAGTTAATCCAAAATTCAGCCCCAGCACTTTCTATAGTTATAGGACCTACAGTAACCTTATTGTCTCCATCAGCTTTTAAATAGCATAATGTTGAAGCAGTAGTATAAACATCATTATCATTTTCATCTAAGAATAGTTGTAATTCTTCATCACTAAAGAATGGATATTTGTTCTCTAATAAAAGAATTTTTAATTTATTTATCATATTACCCTCCTAACTAATAAGAGGGCCTAAACCCTCTATTATTAATATACTTTTGCAAAGAAGCACTCATCAGCTTTTTCGAAACTTGGCATACCTAATTGAGATACTTTAGTTTCAACATTTACTGGATCTTCTTTAGCCATAGTAGTAATAGCTACTCCAGTATTAACTATTTGTGTATCTAACTTACCACTTCCAAATACTGCATCTGCTTCCTCTGGAGTTGTTCCATAAACAGTCTTTCCTAATGTACCTTTTGGAATTAATGTAACTTTATTATCTTCATAATAAGAAACAGTTTCTCCAGCTTCATTTACAAATGTTCCATTTACAACTGCAACTGTAAGTCCAAATTTTTGTTGTAAATAATTTTTAATGTCATTTTCAGTTACAATATAATTAGTATTCATACCTTTAATATCATTAACTATAGCTGTATTCTGGCATACATATCCAAAGCAAGTATCAGTTAATACTAATACTGTTGGTTTCGCATACCCTTCATTAGTAAATACTTTTTGCCATTTAATAATATCTCCTACTATATCAGCAGTAGCAGCATTCCATTTCTTTGATGTAGTTCCAATAGTTTCTTTATGATTACTTGGAACATTGTAATCTACAATTACATCTCCGGCATCAGAAGATATGCTAATAGTCCCGTTTTGAATTAATTGAGCTCTCATTCTTCTCATTTGAACTTCTGCTCCATCAACTAATACCTTATAATTTTCATAAATAGTTGATAAAATTTGATCTACTATATTTTGATTATTAGCTTGTAATGCTAACATCAGCTTCTGTCTTTCCTTTTCATTTACAAGAATAGACTCTTTCATGAAAGGCATATCTCTCTTTTCAATGTCTACTGCTGCTTTCAATACTCTTGGTCTAACATTAACATCAAAACTAGACATACTTAATGCTACTGGTTTTTGTTTAGCCCCTTTAGCTAATTCTATCTCCATTCCATATTGCTTGTCCGCAGGGAACAACTGCTTATCTAGCGTACTTTCTTGTGGTAAATTTTTAATATATAATGCTATTTCTTTAGCACTTATAAAGTCAAAAATATTCATATTCAATTCCTCCTAAACAAATAATATTTGTGGTAACTTAGCTTTAACATCAGCTGAATAATCAACTCCACCACTTAATTCTTTTGCTACTTTTTCAACTATAGTACCATGAGTTAATACAGGAATAACTATATTGTTACCAGCTTCATTGGATACATTAACTTCATAAAGCACCATTCCTAATACAGGTTCTGTTATTGCTTCTGCTGCCGAACCATTAGCTAATACAGTTCCATCTGCATTAATAACAGTTCCTGCTTTAATAACTCCGCTTGATGCTATTGATTTAGCTACTTTTTTGTTTATAGCTGTGTAATGAGTGTTAGCAAGTATATTTTTTTGCTCACCCATCACTGTTGTTTTTGAATAATTCATTTTATCAACCTCACTTTTTAATATTTAATTTCTACAGTTTGGCTTTTTGCTTCTGCAAGCTTTTCCCCTATAGATTTTTCTTTCTGATTTCCACCTGAACTTTTACCCCCAGTTGAAAAGTCTGGTACTCCTCCTGGTATTTTTTCAAATAAGAAGTCATTCTCTTCTTTAATGACTTTTAGCTGCTCCTCGATACCTTCTAACTTTCCCTCTTTAAGAGTAAGTTTCTCATTATCTAGTAATGCCTTTACTAGCTTTTCATTTTTTACTTTAGCTGCTTTTAAAGCACTTTCTAAAGCAGTATTGAAGTCTTTTTCAGTTGCAGCCTTTTTAAGATTTTCAACTTCCTTAGATAATGTTTCTTTTTCATTTTCTAGATCTTTAAAACCTTCTATCTTAGTAACTGCATCATCTAATTCACCTTCAAGCTTTTCAATCTTTTCCTTATTTTTCTTTAACCTTATATCAGCATTTTCTTCTGAGGTAGTATAAATCTTTTCAGCTTTCATGGTTGTTAAAACTTGTTTAATAGCTTTATCATCTAATCCAGCTTCTTTTAAAATTTCTTTTAAATCCATTTAATAAATTCCTCCTTATCTACGCTTTTTACAAGTGTTGCTCTTGTTAATTTAGAGTTACTAACCATTCTTTAACGCCTACTGAATAGTAATTAAAGGCAATAAAAAAACACCTTAGCATTACTAAAGTGGGGTCTAGTATAACCTTGTTATATAAAACAAAAATAAAAAGCCTTAGTTTACTAAGACTTACTCAACAACTTCATATGTCATTTCAAAAATATCAGGCTTACAAGGATATATTTCTCCCTTTACACCTTTTATAACATAATCTCCACCATTACATTTATGAGTCCCCTCTAAAGTTTCTATAAGACAATATGCTTCATCTATGGAGTATCTTTTATGATCGCAATTACACAATGTAACAGTATTATCACTTACTTTATCTATAAACCAATCTGGCATATTATCCACATAAAATTTAAATGCTTCAATCTCTACTGGTTTCTTTCTGTACTTAGCCATTACTTATTTCTCCCTCAATTCTATATTTTCTATTTCTGCTCTTTCTTCTAAATATTTAGCATACATTTCCATTGATTTTAATTGACCATTTAATAAATCATAACTACAAGATGGCTTAAATGTTAAAGTCCCCGCTTTATATTTCTTAAGCATATTACTTAATCCAGTCATTCTTATTTTTAATTGTAAATACTCTGCTTTAAATCTCTCTTTATAGTCTACACTCACCATCATTTCAATAGTATCTTTTAATTCCATACTTTCACCCACCTTAATTTTAGATATGATAAAAGACTTTAATTACATTGTGATTTAGGTTTATCACACCATTTGCATCTGTAACCAAAGCCTTTTTCATATATAATTTCATGTTTATGATTCTTAGTATTAAATATCTGTTTCAATTTTTCTATAAAACTCATTGATTATCTCCCATATAAAGCCTTATATCTAGCATTTAAAGAGTTATTTCTTTCTAATAGTTCCTTATGTTCTTTCTCGTATTCTTCTACTGTTAACTCTTTTCTAAGGAACTCACCTTTTAGATTCTTAAACCTTTTATTGTTCTTCTTAATTTCTTTGTCAACATAGCTTATTACATACTTTTTATTACACTTAGGACAACAAAAATACGTTCTTTCTACTGTATTAAATAATTTCTCTGTTTTAATATTTTTCTTCTTTATAGCAAATTCCTTTTTACAATCATTACATATAACTTTCATAATTAACCTACCTTTAACCATTCATCTAAATAACTAATATCTTTACCATTAATCCATTCCCCAAGCTCTCTACCTATTTCATCTAAAGACTTAGGTATAACTATTGTTTGGATACATAAGCAATTTGGATGTGGAACTGGAACTTTATCTGGTGGGAAATTACCTTGACCTAAATTATAATAATCACTATTAGCATAATCATCACATTCATCTTCGCCAAACCTATCAACTTGCCTAGTTCCATGTTCTGCTGATAACTCCCAATGCATAGCCTCTGCATAAGGATTATTTTTAGCATTAGATACATTTTGAACATAAAACATATGATTCATAGCTGTTCTTAAAAGTCTTTGTGCATTATAATCAACCTTTCTGTTATAAAGTTTAGTATAAGTTTTCTTGAAGTCAGGATCAGTATTAGACTTAAGAAACTTCTCTAAATCTTTTATAATGTCTAAATAGCTTTTCTGTTCTGCCATTCCTTTAGTTAAAATATATTGAATATCTTTACCATTTTGATTTCCATAGCCCCATATACGGTCAGATAAACTTCTATTATCCTTATAGAATCCACCTTGTATAATTTGTCCTATTAACTTTTCATTTGTCGTATAAGCAAATTCTAGCATTGATTTATCTATGTCTAGAGTATATTTATTATTTATATAACTTAAAAAATCACCTTGAACACTAGCTGCAATCTCTGCACTTGTTCTTATAGAACTATCAGATACTTTAGCAAGTTCATTATTTAGTTCTAAAATCTTATATTTAATATATCTCTCATAATCTTTAGTCCAAGCCCTAGTAAATCCTCTTGATGTACTAGCCTTTTTAAGTAAATCATCGGCTGTACTTTCGTATATCTTAATGATTTTATTTAAAGTTTTAGCAGTTAATTTATTTTTTTCATTAACTGCATCTTTAAGCAAACTATTATATAAAGCATTTGAATTATTCATTATTCTTCATCCTGATCTCTAGTTTTATCATCATCTTCATTTAGAACATTTACTCCAATTTCTGTATTTTTATCTGTATTAACATTAAATTCGCCCATAGATGAACCTTCTAATAATGATTTTTCAGCTAATATATCATTAAATTCTTTTTCTGCATCTTCAGCGCTAGAGAATTCAGTTATATAAGATTTTCTAGTTCTTACATCAGCTAATACTTCATTAATTGCTGTAGCTTTTCTTTCCTCTTCATCTGCTGGAATAGGATAATTATGTTTGAATATTAAACTAAAATCTAAGTCTTTCCACTTAGGATTAAATCCAGGTAACTTAGCTTCTTCTGCTATAGCAATTATATATCTTATAACTTCTTCTAAGACCGGCCCCCAGTCATTCCATTTCTCCTCACAACGTGCAATAAGGTCATTATAAAGATATCTCATAGCTTTAGCACTCGGTATATTATTCATATCATCTAAACTAGGCATATCAAGGATATTATTCATATCCTTTTCTATTCTATCTAAATACATTTCTACACTAGATATATTAGATAACGAAAACTCTTGTCTCTGAATATTACCTTGCTTTCCTTTTTCTAAAGCCTCATCACTAGTTCTCGCTACATGTAATGCTCCAGGAGATACATTGAATTTATTGACATCATCAGGATGTAAATCTACACCGCTTTCTATACCAAATAGCCCAAATTTAATAGCATCAGCTACATCGCTAGTTGTTCTATTATATCTATCTTGACTTGGTTTTAAATCATGTAGATCAGTTTCTCCAAACTCTTCTCCAAGTTCTCCACCATTTTTAATAAGCCATGCTGGTATTTTATTCTCTTCAAACCCAATTTCTTGAGAGTCTTCTTTAATTGGTTTTGATAAATTATCTCCCTTATATGTTTCTATAACATACGTTGCTTTAGCTGGTGTATTTTCTTCAATAACTTTATATGTGAATTTATGAATATAATAAGTTTTCTTATTTTCATCATCTTCATATAAATAATTATTTAAATCCTCTTGAAAGAATCTAGCTTCTGTTAATACTCCATCAATTTCTTTATAAGAAAAATTTTCTACATCTTCATATCTAAGATTAATATTACCTGGAACATCTCTATTACCAACCTTAACTGATGCTCTTAGCATAACCCTTTTCTTAATTGTAGACATTAAAAAAGCCTGTCTAGTTTTCTTCCAGAACAGGTTTTTTCTAAGTATATTATCTATAAATCTTCTTAGTTCTTCTGCTAATTCTTTTTGATTAGTATCAAAAGGTACTATTGTTATATCAGGTTCTTTACTAAACATCCATCTAGCTTGTTTCTTTAAAAGAGGTTTTACTTTATTTCTAATATCTTGAGTTGGCTCATAATCTAAATTATCTTGACTTTCCCAGTTTTGACCTAACTTAGGCTTGTCATGAATGGCTTTTTTCTTATCTTCGCAAGCTCCTTTATAGTAATAATAATCAACTCTTACTTTTTTTCGTTCTTCTTTTTCTTCACTGCTAAGTTGCAATAATGTTTCTCTTACTGTATCCATTAGAAAACTCTTCCTCCTTTCTTATATGAATTGTAATTATTTTTCTTAACACCTTTACCTTTGCTATAAATCTCATTATCATAAGCATTACTCTTACCTTTTAAGACTATAGTATTTACAAAATATCTAACTGCATCCATAGCATGGTCATTTTCCTTAACTGGTTTATCTTCACCTCTATTTGCAGCCTTTTCATCCCATGAATACGAAAAAAACTCTCTAAACGTATTAATACAACAATCATTAAAGAATATTAATAGTTCATTGAGAGCTCTACCAACTTTTCTTATTCCATCTTCAACTTCATTCTTAGCATGTCTTACAGTATATTTCCCCTTATCTCTTATAAGAGCAATAAAAGAGGCTGCTGAAGGGTCAATTATTATTGCCTTAGGAATTATATCTCCTAAGAATTTTTCTAGATCATCATAGTATTGGTTATCGGTTTTTTGTTTTACTTCTTCTCTACCAGAATAGTAATATTCTTTAACTGCATACCATTTCCCATTACATTTGCCCCAAAGTATAAATACAGTAGCATTTTGAGTACCGTAGTCACAACTAACATAGTATTCTGAATAGTTTCTATCTTTGGTCAAAACTTTATGAATAGTTTCATCAAACATATCATATATAATTCCCTCGGCCATAACCCAAAGTCCTAATATATATCTTTTAAAGAATACTCCAGAATACATTTTTCTATATCTTTCCTTAACTCTTTCTGATAATGATAAGTTATCGTCCATAGTAAAATGTAGATATAATATATTCTTTTCTTCTTTCTTATCCATCCAATTTACTTTAAACCAGTGATAAGGTCCATCGGGATTACAGTTAAACCAGTATTTAGAACCATCAACTGAACAACGTCCTGTTGCTTGGTTAACAAAACTTTCAGGCATTAATGCAACTTCATCAAAGAAACATCCTGCTAATGTTATACCTTGAATTAAGTCTTGTGATCTTTCATCTTTACCGCCAAATATATAAAAATAATTAGACGTATTTCCTTTAGTAACTATAATTAAGTTATCTGCTCTTAAATCTTCAACTTTATATCCCCTTGATTTAAGCATAAGCTTTAACCAAAATAATACGTTACGCCTAAATGAACCAATGGTTTTACCACACATTCCAAAGTTCTGATATTTAAATGTCTCCATGGCCCATATAACATATGATAATGACATAGAAACAGTTTTACCACTTCTGATACTTCCATCAGCAATAATTCCATCTTTATCTTTCATAGGTGAGTTAGGCATCCACCATGTTAATACTTTTAATTGCTTAGTAGAAAATGGACTAAATTTAAAGACAGCCTTTTTAATTTTATTAACTATCTTCTTCATCTGCCCACACCTCTTCAACTTTATTTCCTAGTGCTGCTATAAATCCATCATCTTCAACTTCTTCCTCTTCTTCATATGCTCCTGATTTAATCTTAACTAATTCTAATTTTTGTTTTTCTATTTCTAACTTTTCTGATGTTAATTGGTCTAATTGTCCATAATGCTTATCTAACCATTCTAAAGCTTTCATCTTGTCATGAAGTTTGATTTTTACACCGTCTTTACCTTCTGATACTTCACTTACAATAGTTGTATCAACTTCAATGCTTTCATTTAGATTTACAACATTATACTTTCTCACTTTTTGTTCACCAGTTTCAGGATCAATAACTGGTTTAAAACTACCATCATCACTCATATTCCAAACTTTCTCTTCTTCTTGCCCAAATCTTAAGTAATCCCCAATATCCGCAAATGCTATTTTCATGTACATCTCAAACAGTCTTTTATTTAGAAGTTTAGAACTTACTTCCTGCTCATTTAAACATTCTTCTGTAAGTCTATCTATTTCTTTTTTTATCTTAGGCTTTCTTAGACTCTTACTTCCTTCAACCATAGCTGTAGCATAACTACAATCATAAGCTTTCTTATATGCCTTAGTAGCATTAAAGTCCTCAATGTAATAAATACAAAAGAGCCTCTGCCTTTCAGTTAATTCAGTATTTTCTAATACCTCTTTAACCTCTTCTGCAATAAGCTCTTCCTTGCTACTTTTCTTATTAACTTTTTTCTTTTTCGAACGTTCGCTTTTAACTTCCTTCTTATCCGAACGTTCACTATCCCAGTTGTAAGTCTTTTTCCACCTTCTTACTGTTCCATCTGGAATATCTAACTCTTTAGCTATATCAACCAACTTATAACCTTTTTGGTATAATGCATATGCTTTATTTAGTTTTTCATTTGGAGCTCTAGCCATTACATATACACCACCTAACCTTAATAATTATACATTCATAAGGTAATATCCATTATGAGTAGTTTTAACCACCTTACCTAACTTTCTTAATCTCTTAGCTCCATTCTTGGTTATCTTTTTCATATCTATGTACCTCACTTTATCTTATTTGCTTTAAAGCACCTTTTTCTCTTTTATAAACTGCATGTCCCATGCACTCCCTTGCATCATCTGTGCTCGCTACTACCTTTACACTTTTACTGCTACAATGAGAACACACTAAGAATCCATTGAAATCTACTTCTCTATATAATACAAATGTTGTCTTTCTACACTTCTTACACTTTAATATTAAATACTCTTTCTCCATGTTCTCACCAACTTTCATATAAAATAAAAAAGCACCTACCGTCTAAGGGTAAATGCTTTTTACTCAATGTTATAAAGGGTAAACGAGAAATATTTGGAATAATCATACCAGAAATATGGTTTTATTATATACTTAATATATTTAATATTCTATACCTTTTCTCTGCCATATTTGTGCCATATTTTTGAATTGTGCACTAAAAAATACCGCATATTCTTTTTTGAATAATACGGTATTTCTTCATATTTCATATATAAT